>NZ_LGCW01000012.1:0-31264 GCF_001279365.1 Streptomyces sp. NRRL F-5755
GTCCATACATTTCGGCCGCTCCAGGCAACGAGGAGAGACCCCTGCGGGGCCCCGAGCCCCCACCCACCGAACCCAAGGCGCCAAGGCGCACCCCCACCGGGCAGAACCGCACCCCACCAGGCAGGACCCACCCCCGCTGATCGCCCACAGCGAACACCCCCCACCCAGGGAACATCCCCCGGCCCACACGCATTGAGTGGGTATTGCTCAACTTGCCTGCCGAAGGGGAGATCATGGCTTCGACGTCCACTTCGCTCACCCTGCCCGTGCTGCCTCTCGACGACGAGGTCGTTCTGCCCGGCATGGTGGTGCCCCTGGACCTTTCCGAGGCGGAGGTGCGGGCCGCGGTCGAGGCCGCGCAGGCCGCTGCCGTTTCGGGTAACAAACCGCGGGTGCTGCTTGTGCCGCGGATCGACGGCGCGTACGCGGCGATCGGCGTGCTCGGGCGCGTCGAGCAGGTCGGGCGGCTGTCCGACGGCGACCCGGGGGCGCTGATCCGCGGCCTCGGGCGGGTGCGCATCGGTGCGGGGACGACCGGGCCCGGCGCAGCCCTGTGGGTGGAGGGGACGACCGTCGAGGAGACGGTGCCCGATCCGCTGCCCGGTGCCGTCACCGAGCTGGTCAAGGAGTACAAGGCGCTGGCCACCGACTGGCTGAAGAAGCGCGGCGCCTGGCAGGTCGTGGACCGCGTCCAGCAGATCGAGGACGTATCGCAGCTCGCGGACAACTCCGGCTACTCGCCGTTCCTGAGCACCGAGCAGAAGGTCCGGCTGCTGGAGACCACGGACCCGGTGGCCCGCCTCAAGCAGGCCACCGAGGCGCTGCGCGAGCACCTCGCCGAGCAGGACGTGGCGGAGTCGATCGCCAAGGACGTCCAGGAGGGTGTGGACAAGCAGCAGCGTGAGTTCCTGCTGCGCCGCCAGATGGAGGCCGTCCGCAAGGAGCTGGCCGAGCTGAACGGCGACCCGGAGGACGAGGGCGAGGACTACCGCGCCCGCGTCGAGGCCGCCGAGCTGCCCGAGGACGTGCGCAAGGCGGCCCTCAAGGAGGTCGACAAGCTGGAGCGGGCCAGCGACCAGAGCCCCGAAGGCAGCTGGATCAGGACCTGGCTGGACACGGTGCTGGAGCTGCCGTGGAACGAGCGTACGCAGGACGCGTACGACATCCCCGGCGCGAAGGAGATCCTGGACGCGGACCACGCCGGTCTGGAGGACGTCAAGGAGCGCATCACCGAGTACCTCGCCGTGCGCAAGCGGCGCGCGGACCGCGGCCTCGGCCTGGTCGGCGGGCGCCGCGGCGGCACCGTGCTGGCGCTGGTCGGCCCGCCCGGCGTCGGCAAGACCTCGCTGGGCGAATCGGTGGCCCGGGCGATGGGCCGCAAGTTCGTCCGGGTCGCGCTCGGCGGCGTACGGGACGAGGCGGAGATCCGCGGCCACCGGCGTACGTACGTCGGCGCGCTGCCCGGCCGTATCGTGCGCGCCATCAAGGAGGCCGGCTCGATGAACCCGGTCGTCCTCCTGGACGAGATCGACAAGGTCGGCTCGGACTTCCGCGGCGACCCGGCCGCGGCCCTCCTCGAAGTCCTCGACCCGGCGCAGAACCACACCTTCCGGGACCATTACCTGGAGGTCGAGCTCGACCTGAGCGACGTGGTCTTCCTGGCGACGGCCAACGTCCTGGAGGCCATACCGGAGCCGCTGCTCGACCGCATGGAGCTGGTCCGGCTGGACGGCTACACGCAGGACGAGAAGACCGTCATCGCCCGCGACCACCTGGTGCCGCGCCAGCTGGAGCGGGCCGGTCTGGAGGCCGGCGAGGTCACGTTCACGGACGAGGCGCTGGCCAAGCTGGCCGGCGAGTACACCCGCGAGGCGGGCGTACGGAACCTGGAGCGGGCCGTCGGGCGGCTGCTGCGCAAGGTCGCGGCCCAGAGCGAGCTGGGGGAGCGGGACCTGCCGTTCACGGTGGGCGTGGACGAACTGCGCCCGCTGATCGGGCGGCCGCACCACACCCCGGAGTCGGCGCAGGACCCGGCCGAGCGGCGCACGTCGGTGCCCGGCGTGGTCACCGGCCTCGCGGTCACCGGCGCGGGCGGCGACGTGCTGTACGTCGAAGCCTCGCTCGCCGACCCGGAGACCGGCGCGTCCGGCCTCCAGCTCACCGGCCAGCTGGGCGACGTGATGAAGGAGTCCGCGCACATCGCACTGTCGTTCCTGCGCTCGCACGGCGCGGAACTGGAGCTGCCGGTCGGCGACTTGAAGGAGCGCGGCGTGCACCTGCACGTACCGGCGGGCGCGGTGCCGAAGGACGGCCCGAGCGCGGGCGTGACGATGACGACGGCACTGGCCTCGCTGCTCTCCGGCCGGCAGGTGCGGCCGGACGTGGCGATGACCGGTGAGGTCTCGCTGACCGGGCGGGTGCTGCCGATCGGCGGCGTCAAGCAGAAGCTGCTCGCGGCGCACCGGGCGGGGATCACGACCGTGGTCATCCCCAAGCGCAACGAGCCGGACCTGGACGACGTCCCCGCCGAGATCCTGGGGAAGCTGGACGTCCACCCCGTCTCCGACGTCCGCCAGGTCCTCGACCTGGCCCTCACCCCGGCCTCGGCCCCGGCCGCCCCGGAGGTCCCGGCCGCGGCGTGACGGACGCGGCCGGCCCGTAGCGGCCCGGAGCCCCCTGAACACGGGGGCTCCGGGCCGCGCGTGTCCCGGTCACCGTGCGTATCGTTGTACTGCGCGACTGCCCGCGCACCGCGGCGGTGGGGAGGAGCGCATGATGACCATCGAGCTGACCGACAACAGGATCGAGATCGAGATGGCCGGCAGCGACGAGCTCAGCCTGGACGAGATGTTCGACCAGCTGGAGCGGATGCCCGTCCCCGAGGGCTGGAAAGCAGAGATCGTCGAGGGGGCCGTCGTCATGTCGCCGCAGCGGGAAAACCACTGGGACATCATCCTGGGGATCGTCGAACAACTACGCGCGAAGTACCCGAGGAAGAGCATCAAGTCGGATGTGCGCTTCGACTTCCCCGGCGGCCTCAACGGCTTCGCTTGTGACGTGGTCGCGCTACGGGGCGGAGCGGAGAAGGACGACAAGGGACGCTGGCGGTACCAGGACGTCGAATTCGTCGCCGAAGTCATCTCCCGGGGCACCTCGCACAACGACTACGGCCCCAAGCTGGATGCCTACGCGGTGGCCGAGGTCCCGGTCTACCTCATCGTCGATCCATACACCGGTACGTGGCATCTCTACACGCTGCCCAAGGACGGGAAGTATCACCGATACCTGACCCTCGACTTCGGGGAGCCGGTGGATCTGACCGACACGGCCGTCGGCCTGACGCTGGAGACGGCGGAATTCGGCCGGGAGTGACGACGCACGCCGCCCCGGGCCCCGGCGCACCCCGCGCCGCCGGGACCCGGCCGCGTCTCACCCGTTGGCCAACGCCTGCAACCGCTCGTACGCCCCGTTGAACCGGTTCCGGTCGCCGACCGTGGTGCCTGAGGACGTGTACTGCCAGATGGTGTGGAAGTCCCAGCCCGCGGGGAGTTCGCCGGCCGAGGTGCCGTAGCGCGGTATCCACAGCGGGTTGACCGAGCCGAACCCCGCGTAGTTGCCGGTGCACTGTTTCCACCAGCTGGTGGAGGTGTAGATGACGGCGTCCCGGCCGGTGCGTGACTTGTACGTGGCGAAGAAGTCCTTCATCCAGCTGATGAGGCCGGACGCGCTCTTGCCGTAGCAGGTCGAGCCGTACGGGTTGTACTCCATGTCGAGCGCGCCGGGCAGGGTGCGGCCGTCCTTGGACCAGCCGCCGCCGTGGTCCACGAAGTAGTCGGCCTGGGCCGCGCCGCTGGAGGTGTCGGGGGTGGCGAAGTGGTACGCGCCGCGGATCATGCCGACGTTGTAGGAGCCGTTGTACTGCTGCGCGAAGTACGGGTTGGTGTAGCTGGTGGACTCGGTGGCCTTGACGTAGGCGAAGCGGACCCCGGCGTTCCACAGGGTCTGCCACGGGACGTTGCCGTTGTGGCTGCTGACGTCGACGCCTTCGACGGAGGCCAGGGTGGGGGGTGGCGCCTCGCCCGGCGCGTCGCCCTCGTGCTTGGCGACCTGGGAGCCGGCCCAGTCCTGGCCCGGGTGGGTGGGCTCGGGGGCCTTTCCGTACGCGGCGGCACCGGCGGTGCCGGGCAGGCCGAGGAGGAGGGCGGCGACGGTGAGGAACAGGACGGCCGGGCCGGATCTGTGCACAGGCATGGGTGCCTCCGAGATCTCGGTGGGGGAGGGGAGAGGGAGAGCTGTATTGGCCCGAGCATGACAAAAGGGCATGTGAGATGTTGGTGTGGCCATGTCAGGCGGTACGACGACGGTACGCGCGTAGACGCTTAGGGCAAAAGAGGGGAGCCGGGCTTCCGTTGGTCTAATCCTGCGAAATACTGGACAAGCTGCGGCTTCGGCCGCCGCGGCAGACAAGTTTCACGGTCCGAAAGCGGGAGAGGGCGCTGACGTGCACAACACCAGACCCGACGGCATGGCCGGGACGGATGAACCCAGTGGTGTGGACCAGGTGTTCCTGTCCCTGGAGAGGGAGTTGGCGGTCTTTCTGCGCCGCGCCCGCGCCACCTCCGGTGAGCTGGCGCGGGCGGTCCACCCGGAGCTGGAGTCGGCGGCGTACGGCCTGCTCGTACGCCTCGCGGACGCCGGGCAGCAGCGGGCCACGGATCTCGCCGGGTACTTCGGTGTGGGCAAGGCGACGATGAGCCGGCAGCTGCGCGCCCTGGAGGACCTGGGTCTGATCGCCCGCGAGCCCGACCCGGCCGACGGGCGGGCCGTGCTCGTCCGCCTCACCGACGAGGGGCACGACCGGTTCAGCTGTGTACGCAACAGCCGCCGTGCCCAGTACGCCCGGCAGCTCGCCTCCTGGGACCGCCGGGAAGTAGCGGAACTGGCCCGCCTCCTGCACCGCTTGAACGGCGAACAGGACGCGGAGGAGGGGTGCGGGGCGACCCCTACGGCCGGGAAGGGCGAACGGGCCGGGAAGGGGGACCGCGGCGGAGACGGCGGAAGCGCCGGCGGCTGAGAGCCGGTGCGCGCCCCCCCGCAGGGCCCTGCGCACCGGCTCCCGACCGGCTCCCGACCGGCTCCCGGCCCGTGACCGTGCCGGTCACAGTCCCGGTCACATCGCCGGTCCCCTCGACGGCCGCCTCCTCCGCGGACGGCCGGCGTCCCGTGGCACTGCGTGGCGCCCCCGCGGGTCAGTTCTCCGGACGCAGCCTCAACGGCAGCCTCCGCAGCCGCCATGCCCCCGGCTGGCGCATCCGTTCCTGCTCCTCCAGCTGCTCATGGGGCAGGGCGAGTGCCACTTCCGGATAGCGTGCGAGCAGTTTGCCGAAGGCGACTTCGCCTTCCTGCCGGGCGAGTGAGGCGCCCAGGCAGTAGTGCATGCCGTGTCCGAAGCCGACGTGGTCCTCGGCGCGGCCCGCCGGCTGGCGCGTCAGGTCGAGTTTTTCCGGCTCGGTGTAGTGGCGCGGGTCGTGGTTGGCCGCTACGAGGCTGAACATCAGGGCGTCGCCCTTGTGGACCTGGGTGCCGGCCACCTCGACGTCCTCGGTGGCGTACCGCAGCTGGGTGGCCTGGATCGGCCCGCAGAAGCGCATCAGCTCGTGGACCGCGCGGGGGAGCAGGCCCGGGTCCTCGGTGAGCAGGCGCCGCTGGTCGGGGTGGGTGAGCAGGGCGAGGGTGCCGTTGCTGATGAGGTGGGCGGTGGTCTCGTGGCCGGCCAGTACCAGCGTCAGGACCATGGTGGCCATCTCGGTCTCGCTCAGCCGGCCGCCGTCGTCGTCCCGGGCCCGGATGAGCGCGCTGAGCAGGTCGTCCCGCAGGGCCGTGCGGCGCTCGCCGATCACTTCGTGGATGTGCTCGACCATGGCCGGCACGGTGGCGCCGATCCGTTTCGGCTCCAGGGAGGCGAGGGCGGCGCCGAACTGCCGCCACAGGTGGCGCTGCTCCTCGTCGATGCCGACCAGTTCGCAGATGACGGTGATGGGCAGCGGGTACGCGAAGTGCTCGACGAGGTCGACGACGCCGTCCTCCGCGTGGTCCGGCAGCCGGTCCAGCAGTGCGTCGGTGATGGCCTCCACCCGCGGCCGCAGGTCCTGGATGCGGCGGGCGGTGAAGGCCCGCGAGACCAGACGCCGCAGCCGGGTGTGGTCCGGCGGGTCGCTGGTGAGGATGTTGTCCACCAGGTACGGGGCCACGTGGTCGGGGATGCCGAACAGCTCGATCAGCTGGGCTCGCGGGTCCTTGTCCGTGTGGCCGGGCAGGCGGGTCGGGTTGTTGATGAACCGCGGGTCGCGCATGACCTCGCGTACCACGTCGAAGCGGGTCACGAGCCAGATGGGCGAGTCGTCGAGGAACCGGCCGCGCACCAGCGCGCCCTGCTCGCGCAGCTTCCCGTAACCGGCGTACGGGTCGTTCAGCAGCTCCGGTTCCATCACGTTCGGCTCGCCCGGGTGCAGGCCGACGTAGGACGGCAGGGCGTCGGGCGGGGTGCTGGTGGCGGAGGCGGTGGTGGAGCCGGGCGGGGTGGCCGTGGTGGACTCGGTGGGCGATGTGGTCATCGTGCGTTCTCCCTCCTGATCAGGGGTGTGATCGGGGATCACGGGCGCAGTTGCCGCCGCACTTCCTGCCGGCTCAGCTCCTCCAGGCGCTGGTAGAGCGCGATGATGGCGGGAGCGGCCGCGGCGATGAGCCGTGGGTCGGGATCGGTGTGGGTCTCCAACGTGGTGCGTACGGTGTGGCACAGCACGTCGGCCCGGTCCTCCGCCCGGTCGGGCGTGTGTTCGGGGAAGAGCGCCTCCGCCTGGAAGAATCCGGCGGAGATCGACATGCAGGCGTACATCTGCTGGTCGACGCTCAGGTCCTTCTTCACGAGGCCGTGCTCGCGCAGGGTGGTGAGCTGGGTGCGCAGGGTCTGGATGCTCTCCGCCACCAGCTCAGCCATCTCCTTCTTGGCGACCGCGTTCAGCCGGCCGAGGACGTCGGAGTCGTCCAGGTACACCGCGCGCAGTACCGGGTCTTCCATGAAGTCGAGGAGGGCCCAGCGCAGCAGTCTGCTGGGCAGGATGTTGCGGTGGTCGGCGCGTATACGGGCCAACTGCCGCGCGTGGTCGCACGACTTGGCCCGCAGGACCACTGCCAGCAGCAGCGCGTCCTTGGTTTTCCAGTGCAGGTAGACGGTGCCTTTGCCGACGTTCGCCCGGCGGGCGATCTCGTCGGTGGTCACGCGTCGGTATCCCCAGGCGAGCAGCAGCTCGCACGCGGCGTCCAGGATGCGTTCGCCGCGTTCCGTGCGCTCTTCCGGTTCCACGCGTCCTGGCCCCCCCGACTCCGTGACCAGATTTCGAATCTGGTCACGGAGTCAAAGGTAGGCCGGGCGGGGCCTGCTGGATAGGGCGGTTTCCAGCCGTGTGCCGGGATTTCGGGGCCTCGTGCCCTCGCCCGCGCCGCGCCGCCGCCGGGAGCTCCCGGCCCCTACGGCTCCACCAGCACCACCGTCGCGTCGTCCCGCGACTTGCCGCGCGGGAAGGCCGTACCGTCGGGGTCGGCGGCCTCCAGTGCCCGTACGCGATCGACCAGACCCTGCGGCCCCTCCTTGCGTACCACCGCCGCGCAGTCCGCCCAGGAGCCCTCGCGGAAGACCTCGACCCACCGTGATGCCCCGTCACTGAGCGCGGTCAGCGACCGCACTTCGGCGCGCGGCAGGGAGCCGGTGACCGCGCGGGCGGCCACCGCCGGGTCGGCCGCGGCGGTGAAGAAGCCGCCCTCGGCGTTGCGCAACGCCTCCACTGCGGCCGTGTACTCGCGGCCCGCGGCGGCGAGTTCGGCGGAGCCGCGCGGCAGGCCCCGTACGGTCTCGCGCAGGGCTTGTACGGTGGGCGGGAGTTCGTCCAGGCGGGTGTCCAGGACCGGCCGGACCGTGCCGTCGTGGTGCTCGACGAGCAGGACGGAATCGGACAGGACCAGGTACTCGACGGCATCCGGCGACCAGCGCGCGGCCACCGCGGTTGCCTGCGGAGTGCGGGCGTGAGAAAGGTCACAGGTCGACCGGTGAACTTCGGCCGTCCTGGAGATGGCGGCCGAAAGCGCCTCAGGGAGCGTCATATCCCGGAATGAACCGGACAGTTCGAGCATTGCGCCCCCGAGTCGCGCGGTGTACCACGGCACCGGGTGGGTGCAGCCGACCTCGTACGGCGGTGGGGTCACGCCGTCCAGCAGGACCAGCACTCCGCCCTGGCCGGAGGCGGGCAGCGCGACGGACGCGTAGTCCTCGTTCGGGTGTTGGGGGTCTCCCGGCTCGGTGGCCAGTTCGATACGCATGCCGGCCAGTCTGCCGGAGCGCGTCCGGTTTCCCGCGGTGTGCGGACTTCGCCGGGTACGGCGGGTGTAGTACCAGGTCAGGGGCGTAACAGGGGCCTAAAATCGCGGTCCCCGGAATGCGGGCGCGCATCCTTCCAGGACCCCGCGCGGTTCGCCAAACCCGCCCGGGGGTTGCGAGGGGTTGCACGCCGCGACGGCCGGGATCGGAAGTTGATGGTCAACTTCCGATTGATGTTCACTCATTCGAGTGGCCAGGCATGCGTTGCCGGGCCACTGCGCGATGCCGGTGGAATGGTCGTGGCCCGGATCATGGGAGGGGCCGTGACGCTCGTCGCGACGCGCAGAGCCGGGCTGCTTCCCTCGCGGACGTGTGCATTGCTGCGGTCTTCGCACAGGTCCGCCCCGCGAGCGGGGAGCGAGCCGGGTCCGCGGGACCACACGGTGTGGGCAGGCGAGACAGGAATGCGAGCAGCGGTGCGGAAGAAGCGGCTTCGGGACGGCGCGGGCGGGCCGGGATCGCCGGCCGGTCCGGTTTCGGGTACGGCTCCGGGCGTCGCCCCGGGCGCGCCCGCGGGGACCGGGACGGCACCCGGCACCGCGGCGACCCCCGGCACGCCCGGGAACCGCAGAAAGACCGCTCCGCAGAACGCCTCCGCCGCCCCCGTCCCGTCGCCCGCCGGGCGCCCGGCCCGGGTGCGCAACCGTCTCGTCGGCGCCGTGGCCGTCGCCGGGCTCGCCGTCCTGGGCGCCGGCGCCCCCGCCGTCGTCTCCGCCGTGGACGACACCCACGCCTCCCAGCGGCTGGTCGACCTCGCCGGCCTGAACGCCCGCGCCGTCACGCTTGCGCACTCCCTCGCCGACGAGCGGGACGCGATGACCGAGTTCGTCGCGGGCGGGCGCTCCGCCAAGAACGGCGGCGCCGGCGTCTCGGAAGCCCAGCGGGCCCGCGTGGACCGGCAGATCAGCGAGCTGCGCGCGGTGGCGAACGGCGCGGCGGGCGCCGACGCCGCGTACCGCGCGGCCGACAAGCTCCTCGCCGCGCTGCCGCAGACCCGTCAGAAGGCGCTCTCGGGGCCCGGCCAGGTGACCGAGACCTTCGACGCCTACACGGCCGCCGTCCAGGCGCTCGGCGCGCTGTCCGACGCCATCGCCCGCGACCTGCCCGCCCGCGCGAGCGAGGTCGCCCCGGACCTCCGGGCCCTGCCGCAGCTCGGCCGCGCCACCGACCAGGCCGCCGCGGCCCGCGCCCTGCTCGTCCCGGCCCTGGCCGCCGGCGGCCCGCAGGCCAAGCTGACCGCCGCCGCGCAGCAGGCTCACGTACGCGAGCAGGCCGCGCTGGCCGCCTTCAAGCAGTCGGCGAGCCCCAAGGCCCGGGACGCGTACGACCGCGCCGTCAACGGCGGCGACGTGAACACCGCCGAGGGCTACCTCGCCAGGCTCACCGACCAGCCGCGGCTGGACGCCGACGACCAGAAGCTGAGCAGCGCGCGCGTGAAGACCGCGCTCACCGCCCGGATCGGCCTGATGCGCAGCGTCGAGGCGTCGATGGCCACCGCCGACATCGACCGGCTGGGCGCGCTGCGCGACGACGACGTGACGGCGCTGGAGATCCGTATCGCCCTGGCCGGCGTCTGCCTGCTGCTCGCGGTCGGCGCCAGCGTCTCCGCGTGGCGCTCGGTGACCCGGCCGCTCGCCGCGCTGCGGCTGGGCGCCCGGCGGGTGGCGGCCGACCCGGCGGGCGAGCCCCCGGTCGCGTTCAAGGGACGCAACGACGAGTTCGCCGACGCCGTACGGTCCGTCAACGCCCTGCACGCCCAGGTCGGCGAGGTCTCCCGCCGGACCGCCGAACTGGAGGCCGAACGCGCCCGGCTGATCGGCGGCCGCAAGCGCCTGGTCGCCGAGCGCGACACGCTCCAGGAGGAGCGCGCGGCGCTGCGCCAGGAGATCACGGACCTGACCGGGCGGATGGAGGCGCTGCGCACCGGTGTGCACGGCCGGTTCGTCAACCTCGCGCTGCGCACCCTGGGCCTGGTGGAGCGCCAGCTGACCGTCATCGAGTCGCTGGAGCAGAAGGAACAGGACCCCGCCCGGCTGGAGACCCTCTTCAAGCTGGACCACTTCGCCGCCCGGATGCGGCGCAACAGCGAGAACCTCCTCGTGCTGGCCGGCGCCGAGCACGGCACCGGCCAGCCGGCGCCGGTCCCGCTGCTGGACGTGCTGCGCGCCTCGATCAGCGAGATCGAACGGTACGAGCGGGTCCGCGTCCAGTCGCTGCCGCCGCACTCCCAGGTCGCCGGTTTCGCCGCCGACGACCTCAGCCACCTCGTCGCGGAGCTGCTGGAGAACGCCACCGCCTTCTCGCCGCCGGACTCCCGTGTCGAGCTGTCCGGCTGGCTGCTGGAGAGCGGCGAGGTGATGCTCTCGGTGCAGGACGAGGGCATAGGGATGACCGCGGAGCGGCTGGCGGAGCTGAACGACCGCCTCGCGTCCGCGCCCGGAAGCGACGACAGTCCGGAGACGGCGGACGAGACGCTGGGCCTCGGCCTGTACGTCGTCGTACGGCTCGCCGCGCGCCACGGTATTCGCGTACAGCTGCGTGACCAGCAGCAGGGCGGAGTCACGGCGGTCGTCGTACTGCCCGCGGCCATCCTGCCGACCCGCCCGGCACCGGGCGCCGTATCGCCCGCCCTGCCCGGCGAGGGCGGCACCCAGAACCTGCCCGGCTCGGTCGCCGAGGCCAACTCCAACACGCTCCAGACGCGGCTGCCGCGGCTGGAGCAGGGCGGGGCGGCGGCAGGGGCCGCGGACGGTACCGAAGAGGCTCCGGCGGCAGCCGCGGAGCGGGCGGCGGAGCCGGTCGCGGCGGTGGACGCGGAAGCCGGCGGGGAGCCGACGGCCGGCGCGAGTCCGTACGGCCCGCAATCGCCCGGCCCGTATGCCAAGGAGACGGCCGAGCACACCCGGCCCGCGGAAGCGGCGCACCCGGCGCCCGGGGCAGCGGTTCCCGGCCCGGCGGCGCCCGCCGCGGACACGACCACCGGCCAGGGCGCCGGTGCGCCACGCCGGCTGACCGACCAGGGCCTGCCCAAGCGCACGCCCCGGATCGTGGCGCGGAAGCCCCCCGCCGCACCCCGTACGGGCAACGCGGCGGCCAACGCCGAAGCCCTGCGGGCCCGGCTCGGCGGCTTCCAGCAGGGGGCGCGGGACGGCCGGCGCGATGTCGAGGCCGAGATCGCGGAACGTACAGCGGAGCAGACCATCCCACAGACGGACACCGACGGAGCGGGGGCCCCGGGAGAGAGCCACGTTGTCGAGGAGGCACGCGATTGAAGGCGCAAGCGCCCACTGCTTACGGGCTGAGCAGCCAGGCACGGAATCTGCACTGGCTGCTGACGAATCTGGTCGATGAGGTACCGGGCATCCGCTCGGTGGTGGTGGTCTCCTCCGACGGACTGATGCTGCTCTCCTCCGACCCGGGACTCGCCGCCGCGGCCTTCCGGGCCGGGCAGCCGGGCGCGCCGGCGGGCCCGCGCGGGTCCAGCGCGGACCTTGCCACCATCGTCTCCGGACTGGGCAGCCTCACCACGGGGGCCGCCCAGCTGATGGACGGCGGGGCGGTCAAGCAGACGATGGTCGCCATGGAGGAGGGCAGCCTCTTCGTCATGGCGATCAGCGACGGTTCGCTGCTCGGGGTGCACGCCGCCCCGGACTGCGACATGAGCGTCATCGCCTACCACATGGCGCTGTTCGTCGGCCGGGCCGGCCATGTCCTGACCCCCGAACTCCGCAGCGAGCTGCGCAAGTCGATGGAGAGCGCCCAGTGAGCACGAGCCCCGAGCTCCCCGTTCGCGGCGGGGACCGCAAACCGTCCCGTGTGCGTCCGTACTCGCTCACCGGCGGGCGCACCCGCTTCGGCCACGTCCTGCTGGTCGAGACGTTCGTGGCCGCGCTGGACGGCCCCGAGGAGCGGCGCGAGCTGACGTCCGGCAACTGGGGCGACCGGGTGATGCCGGAGATGCGCGCGATCGTCGAGCTGTGCCGCCGGATGCGTTCGGTCGCGGAGATCTCCGCGCTGCTCAAGATGCCGCTGGGCGTGGTCCGGGTGCTGCTCAGCGACCTCGCCGACCAAGGAAAGATCCGCGTCTACGGCACCGGGCACGGCACCGGCCGACCCGACCGCGCGCTGCTGGAAAGGGTGTTGGGTGGACTTCGCAGGCTCTGACACGATGACGGCCGGGGCCGCCGGAGCGTCCGAAGTGTCCGCGGCGGCCGACGAGGCGGGGCTGCAGAGCTGGCAGACGGATCGTTCCCGCGCCCCCATCGCCACCAAGATAGTGGTGGCCGGCGGCTTCGGCGTGGGCAAGACGACCTTCGTCGGCTCGGTCTCCGAGATCACCCCGTTGCAGACCGAGGCGGTGATGACGCAGGCCAGCGAGGGCACGGACGACCTGTCCGCCACCCCGCAGAAGACCACGACCACGGTCGCGATGGACTTCGGGCGGATCACCCTCGACTCCGACCTGGTGCTCTACCTGTTCGGTACACCGGGGCAGCAACGTTTCTGGTTCATGTGGGACGACCTGGTGCGCGGCGCGATCGGTGCGATCGTCATGGCCGACACCCGCCGCCTGGACGACTGCTTCCCCGCGCTCGACTACTTCGAGAGCTGCGCCCTGCCGTACGTGGTCGCGGTCAACCACTTCGAGGGGACGGCCGAGTACGCCGTCGAGGACGTACGCGAGGCCCTGACCGTGCCGCCGCACGTGCCCGTCGTGATCATGGACGCGCGCAAGCGGATCACGGTCGTCGAGTCGCTGCTCGCGCTGGTCGCGCACGCCCTCGAAACCACTCCCGAATAGCCCGAGCCGCCCCCCGTACCTGGGAAGAGAGCACAACCATGCGGAAGATACTCATCGTCGGAGCCGGCCAGTCCGGGCTCCAGCTCGCCCTCGGGCTCCAGGCCCAGGGCTATGAGGTCACCCTCATGTCCAACCGCACCGCCGACGAGATCCGCGCCGGCCGGGTCATGTCCACGCAGTGCATGTTCCACACCGCGCTCCAGCACGAGCGCGACCTGGCGCTGAACTTCTGGGAGAGCCAGGCCCCGCGCATCGAGGGCCTGGGCGTCTCGGTCGCCGCCCCCGGCAGCCACGCGGAGCCCGGCGGCACCCAGCGGGCCGTCGACTGGGTGGGCAAGCTGGACGGCTACGCCCAGTCCGTCGACCAGCGCCTGAAGATGGCCGGCTGGATGGAGACCTTCGCGCAGCGCGGCGGGCAGCTCGTCATCCACGGTGCCGCCGTCTCCGACCTCGACTTCTTCGCGAGCCGCTACGACCTGACGCTGGTCTCGGCCGGCAAGGGCGAGCTGGTGTCGATGTTCGCGCGCGACGCGTCCCGTTCGCCGTACGACGCCCCGCAGCGCGCGCTGGCCGTCGCGTACGTGCACGGTCTGGGCCCCCGCCCGGAGCACCCGGACTTCGACGCGGTGCGCTGCAACCTTGTACCGGGCGTCGGCGAGCTGTTCATCATGCCGACCCTCACCAACTCGGGCCGCGCCGACATCCTCTTCTGGGAGGGCATCCCCGGCGGCCCGCTGGACGTCTTCGCGGGCGTCCGGGACCCCAACGAGCACCTGGCGACGACCCTGGAGCTGATGGAACGCTTCACTCCCTGGGAGTACGCGCGCGCCACCAAGGTCGAGCTGACCGACGCCAACGGCACCCTCGCCGGGCGCTACGCGCCGACCGTGCGCAAGCCCATCGGCCGGCTCCCCTCCGGCGGGCTGGTCCTCGGTGTCGCGGACGTCGTGGTCGCCAACGACCCGATCACCGGCCAGGGCTCCAACTCCGCGTCCAAGTGCGCCGCCTCGTACCTCGCCTCGATCATCGGGCACGGCGACCGCCCCTTCGACGCGGAGTGGATGCAGACCGCCTTCGACCGCTACTGGGAGACCGCCCAGCACGTCACGAGGTGGACCAACGCGATGCTGGCGCCGCCGCCGGAGCACGTGCTGAACCTGATCGGCGCGGCCGGAGAACTCCAGCCGGTCGCCGACCGGTTCGCGAACGGGTTCAACGACCCGGCCGACTTCGACAACTTCTTCTTCGAGGCGGAGAAGGCGGAGCAGTACCTCGCCTCGCTGGGCTAGCCTGCGGCCGCCGGTGCCGGGCACGCGGTGTCCCGCTCGGGAGCCGCGCCCGCCAGCAGGTACCGGTCGACCAGGCCGTCCACGCACCCGTTCCCGTTCCCGTACTGGCCGTGATCGCCGCCGTCGACGGTGACCAGGCGGGAGCCGCGCAGGGTCCGGTGGGCTGCGAGGGCGCCCTCGTAGTGGGCGGCGGGGTCGTGGCGCGAGGCGAGCATGAGCGTCGTCGGCAGGCCCCTGCCGGTGACGTGGACGCGCGGGGCGCGGGAGGCGGGCCAGGCGGCGCAGGTCGCGGCGAGGGCCAGGGCCCGCGCCCCGACCAGCGGGTACGTCGCCGTGTACGCGGCCGTCCGGCGCACCCAGCCGTCCATGTCCCGGCTCCACGGGGTGTCGTTGCACGTCACCGCGGAGAACTCGGCGAGGAATTCCGGACTGAGGTAGTCGCCGAAGACCCTCCGGGCCGTGCCGCGCTCGGCCGGTGCGGCGGTGTCCCAGTGGTCGAGGGCGGCGAGGGCGGTGGCCAGCGGGGCGAAGCCCCCGGCCGCGTTGTAGAGGGCCTGGCCGGTGCCGAAGTCCAGGCGGTTGGGGGTCACCCGATGCCCATTGCCCAGGTCGGCGGGGTGGTCGCGCAGGGCCAGACGCCGCGCTTCCCACTTCGCCTTCGCCTCGGCGGCGGTGCGCCCGTAGTGGTACGTGGCGTCGCGCGCGGCGAGCCAGGGCAGGAAGTCCTGCTCGAAGCGGCGCTGGAAGCTGAGCGGCTGGCCCTCCTCGAAGGACTGCCAGGTGCCGGCGAAGCCGACCGGGCTGTCCAGGACGAGCCGGTCGACGCGGTGCGGGAACTCCGTCGCGTAGTAGGCGCCGATCATGGTCGCGTACGAAGGGCCGTAATACGCGATCCTGCGGGCACCGAGCAGCGCGCGGAACAGGTCCATGTCGCGCACCGTCTGGTCGGTGGTGATGTACGGCGCCAGCCCGCCGCTCCGCTCCTGGCAGGCGCGCGCCAGCTGACGGGAACGCCGCACGGCACCCCGTACCGCAGCGGGCGAGCGGTCCCGCGAGTCGTCGCCGAAGAACGCGTCGAACTCCGCCCTGGTCTGGCAGGTGAGGGGCGTGCTGAGCGGCAGCCCGCGCTGGTTGAAGCTCACGATGTCGTACGCGGCGGCCACCGCGGGCGACTTCTCGGCGAAGTCCGCCGGCCTGGTCAGGCCCTGTCCGCCCGGCCCGCCCGCCGCCATCATCAGGACGCCCCGCCGGGCCGCCGGATCGGCCGCCCGGTGCCGGGACACGGAAATGCCGAGGTCCGGGCCGTCCGCAGGGTGGTGCCAGTCGCGCGGCACGGTCATCGTCGCGCATTCCAGCGACGGCTTGCCGTCGCAGGCGTGCCAGCTGAGCCGCTGCTCCGTATAGCGCGCGGGAATGTGCCCGTCCCCCGCGGCCGAGGCGGACCCGGTGGCCGCCGGCAGCAGCGCGGCCGTCGCCACGGTCACCAGCCCCGCCACGGAGGCCCTTCGCCACCGTGGCCTTCCGAACACCCGCATGCGTTCCTCCCCTGTAGGCGCGTACGGCTGTGTGCCGTACGGGAACGATGCTGCGCCGCGCGGCCAGGGGGCGTCGATGAAGCAGGGGTGAGTCCTGGGGGTGGTGTCAGTGCCACCGCGGCGGTGCGTAGGCGCGCAGGGCCGCCGCGTCCCGGTCCGGGCGGACCGCGCCGAGCAGCGGGTTCGACGCGATGGGGGAGACCTTGATCTCGGTTCCGGGGCGCGGGGCCTGCACCACCATGCCGTCGCCCAGGTACATCGCGACGTGCGTGGCGCCGGGGAAGTAGATCACCAGGTCGCCGGGGCGCAGCGCGCGCAGCGGTACGTGCGGGAGCCGCCGCCACTGCTCCTGGCTGGTGCGCGGAATGGCCCGCCCGGCGTGCGACCACGCCTGCGAGGTGAGGCCGGAGCAGTCGAAGGAGTCGGGACCCTGCGCGCCCCACACGTACGGCTTGCCGACCTGCCGCAGGCCGTACCGCACGGCCCGGTCGCCGCTCGCCGACGGCGCCCGCGTCCCGCGCAGCTCGCCGGACGCCAGCAGCCGGCCCTGCGCGTCGTCCGTGCCCCGCTGCTCCAGCGTGCCGAGTTCGGCGAGCTGGTCGTCGGAGAGCGTGGCGAGCAGTTCCTCGACCTCCTTGAGCCGCCCCGTCACCGCGTCCCGCTGCCGCTTGCGCCGTTCGGTGAGCACCTGCTGTCGGTCCAGCGCCGCCCGCGCCTGCCGGGCCAGCCCGTTCGCCCGCTTCTCGGCGCCGGTCAGACGCGCGACGGCGGCGGCCTGGCTGCCGGCCGCCTCCTTGAGCAGGTGGCCCTCCTCCAGTACCTCCTGCGGGTCGGCGGACAGCAGCATGCGCAGGTAGGTGGACAGTCCGGCGGCGCCGCTGCCTTGGTACTGCCGGCGGGCCAGCCGCCCCGCGTCGGCCTGCCCGTCGGCGAGCCGGGTACGGGCCCGGGCCAGCCGCAGGTTGAGGTCCCGGGACTTCTCGCGCTGCGCCTTCAGGGCCTCCTCGGTGGCGTTGTACGCCTCGGTGGCCTGCTCGGCGCGGCGGTAGAGGTCCTGGAGGCGGGTCAGGAGGCTGCGGGGGGAGCCGTCTTCGGAGTCGGCGGTGCCGGGGTCGGTGGTATCGCCGGGGTCCGCCGCCTCTCCGGCCGTGAGCGCTTCCCCGGCCGTGGCCGTCTCCCCGGCCGCCGCCGGATCCGGGTCCGGAGCGGCGTGTACGGGGGTGGCGGGCAGCGTCAGCGTGACCGCTCCCACCAGCGCCATCGCGCAGACCGACCGTACGATCCGGCCCGGTACCGACCGACCTGACAAGCACCGCTGCGACACGAACCCACCTCCGACGGACAGCTGTGGCTCCGGCGGGCCCACGGCCCGCCGTCCGATTCGTTCGGATCGTGCCACGGTGGTCGTATCTTCGCCGTGGGGGTGGGGCCACCGGGGCGGTACGGTCACCCGATCGGGCGCCGACGGCGTGTCACGGCGCCCGACGGCGGTCGCGGCGTGCTGCTGAGGGGCGGTCAGCTTCCGTAGTAGGCGTCGAAGTTCCTCTGGAACTCCCAGCCGCCGAACCGGTCCCAGTTGATGGACCAGGTCATCAGGCCCCGCATGCCGGGCCAGCGGCCGTGGGGGCGGTAGCTGCCGCAGTCGGTGCCCCGGGTGAGGCAGTTGAGGGCCTTGGTGACCTCGGCGGGCGCGGTGTGCCCGTTGCCCGCGTACGAAGAGGCGGGCAGGCCGATGGCGACCTGCGACGGGTTCAGCGCCGGGAAGACGTTGTTCTGGTTGCCGGCGACCGGGAAGCCGGTCAGCAGCATGTCGGTCATCGCGATGTGGAAGTCCGCGCTGCCCATGAAGTGGTACTGGTTGTCCAGGCCCATGATCGGTCCGGAGTTGTAGTCCTGGACGTGCAGCAGGGTCAGGTCGTCGCGGAGCGCGTGGATGACGGGCAGGTACGCGCCGGCCCGCGGGTCCTGGCCGCCCCAGGGGCCCGAGCCGTAGAACTGGTAGCCGAGCTGGACGAAGAACGTCTCCGGCGCCATGGTGAGCGTGAACCCGGGCCCGTACTTGGCCTTGAGGGTCTTCACCGCCGAGATCAGGTTGACGATCGAGGGCGTCTTCGGGTTCTTGAAGTCGGTGTCGCCGTTGGCCAGCGAGAGGGAGTGGCCCTCGAAGTCGATGTCCAGGCCGTCCAGCCCGTACCGGTCGATGATCGCGCCGACCGACTGCACGAACCGGTCCCGGGCGGCGGTGGTGGTCAGCTGGACCTGTCCGTTCTGGCCGCCGATCGAGATCTGCACCTTCTTGCCCGCGGCCTGCTTCGCCTTGACCGCGGCCTTGAACTCCGCCTCGCTCTCCACGCCCGGACACTCCGTCTTGGGGCAGAGCGAGAAGCGGATGTCGCCGGAGGTGACGGAGGCCGGCTCGCCGAAGGCCAGGTTGATGATGTCCCAGCTGTCCGGCACGTCGGCCAGGCGCGTGTAGCCGGAGCCGTTGGCGAAACTGGCGTGCAGGTAGCCGACGAGGGCGTGCTCGGGAAGCGCTTGGGCACGGGCGGCCGGTGCGGGCGCGGGGGCCGGGGCGGCCTGGGCGGGGGAGGAGGACAGGGCCGCGGCGCCGAGGAGGCCGGCGGCGACGGTGGCCAGGGTGGCGGTCAGGGGTCTCTTGGACAGGCGGCGTCTGCGGCGCATGGGGGGTGCTCCTTGTCGTCGGCGGTACGGAGGGGACGTACGCGCGTGCCGAAACGGGAGGGGCCGCCCCTGCGGGGGTGGGGCCTTGCCAGGGAGGCGCAAGCGCGGCTCCCCCCTGGGCAGGCAGCAAACAGGACTAGACCAGTACTGTCAATGGTCCGGACCAAGAGTGGGGGTACCGGACGGCGCGCCGTAGGCGGCCGTCCGCCAATGCGGTCAACTGCGCGATCAACGCCGCCCGGACCACGGCCACTTGGGCCCGCCCTGCGGCTTCCCCTCCGGGGCGTACTCGTACTTCCACCCCCGCGGCAGCCCCAGCCGCCCCACCCGGCCCGGCGCCCGCCGGTACAGATGCACCGTCGGCGGGCTGCCGTCGTCGTTCGGCACCGGGATCTCGTACGTCTTCGGCGGCTGGCCGGTCGCGCCGACGAGGACCGGCAGCACCCGCCCATCGAGCGGGCCGCCGACGAACGGGGTGTTCTCGCTTCTCACCCCACCAGTCTCACATCCCCCGCGGGCCGACGAAAGCGCAGGTCAGGCCAGGTGCGGCGGAAATGCGTCCGGACGGGTGGCGGTCACAGGAGGTGGGCCGCGTCCCCCACGACGGGCAGCACGCGCCGGGCCAGCACACCGACCGGGCCCTCGGCGGACTCCATCGCCAGCGCCGCGCGCGTCACCTGCGCGGCCTGCTCGTCGCCCGCCGCGGTCGCGGTCAGCAGCGCCACGAAGTGATCGACCAGCCAGTCGCGCAGTTCGTCCAGCGGCGGCTGCTTCTCCTCGTCCAGCCAGATCAGGGAGGCGGCTTCGACGGCGGTGATCCACGTACGGACCGCCATCCGCAGCCGGGGCGACGGGGCGGGGGCCCCGAGGTGGAGCAGGATCTGCTCGGCGGCGGCGCGCCGCACCTCGTCGACGATCGCGGACGTACGGGCCGTCTCGACGACGCTGCCGCCCTGGAGCAGGGCGCTGAAGCCGGCGTCGTGCTCGTCCACGAAGGCCAGGTAGCGATCGAGCGCCCGGCCGAGGCGCCGCGTCAGCGGGCCTTCCTCCGGCTCGTCGAAGCAGCCTTCCAGTATGTCGGCCGCGCTGCGCAGGGCGGCCTCGTACAACTGCTGCTTGCCGCCGGGGAAGTAGCGGTAGACGAGCGGCCGGGAGACCTCGGCGGCGTTCGCCACGTCGTCCAGCGACACGTCCTCCGGGGCGCGCTGGGCGAACAGTCCCAGGGCGGCCGTGAGGAGTTGGGAGCGGCGCTCCTCGACGCTGAGCCGCCGGTAGGCGGGCCGGGGTACTGCTGGGGCGGTGCCGCTGCCGTTCATCCCAGCAGCGTAACCGCCCCGTCGGGCAGGCGACGGGGCGGGTTCGGGAGCGCGGGGCGCACCCGCGGGTACGGACCCGCGCTGCGCCGGTGCCTACGCCAGCAGCCCCGAGCTCTTCCAGAGCTTGCGGCCGACGCCCCGCAGGACGCCGATGTCGTCCAGGAACTCCGTCAGCCGGCCCGCGCCGGACTGCATCACCTCGCGCCGGTGCCCGCTCGCCTTCACCTGGGCGACCGCCTCCCGCCGGTCCAGACCGACGTTCGTGTACACCTGCGGGTTGACGAACGCGATGGAGAAGACGCGGGCCGCCTCCCCGCAGCTGATCCGGGTCAGTTCCTGCTCCCAGCGCGGCGCCGTGACCATCTGGCGGCGCAGTTCCTCGCGCGCGTAGCGGACGTGCCGGGCCTCTTCGACGACGTGGATGCGGGTGACGCCGCGCACGATCGTCTGGACCCGCTCGTCCGGGAAGGTCAGCCGCTGCATCCAGTCCAGGATCTCCTCGCCGAGCAGCGTGCAGGCGAACGAACCGGGCGTGGTGGAGACGGTCTTGAGGATGCGCGCCAGGTTGTGGTTGAGGCGGGAGACGGGGTACGAGGGCGCCTCGCCCTTCTGGATCATGCGCGCGAACATCTTCGAGTGCCGGCACTCGTCGGCTATCTCGGTCAGCGCGTAGCGGACGTGCGCGCTGGTGACGGACTTGTCGTAGATGTGCCGTACCAGCAGCTGCATCAGAATGATCTCGAACCAGATGCCCAGCGAGGCCAGCGAGGCGGCCTCGTGCCGGGACAGCTCCATCCGCTGCTCCTCGGACATCTTCTTCCACAGCGGGGTGTCGTAGAGGGACACCAGCTCCGGCGGCCAGAACCACTTGCCCTCTTCCAGGGGTGCGTCCCAGTCGAGTTCGGTGTCCGGGTCGAAGGAGTGCTTGGCGGAGGAGTCGAGCAGCCGTTCCGCCACCTGCTCGCGGTCCTTGAGCAGCCCGAGGGCGTCCCGGAGGGCTTCCGGCTCCGTCACGGTCGTCGCTGTCGTCACGGTTGTCATGGCTGTGGCTACCTCGCTCGTGGGTTACCCGCGGTCACCGTCTTATGAGACTGCGTGTCAGCAAGCGCGTCAATCCCCTGTGCCGGAATTGTTGACCCGCCGGTAAGTTCGTGTGAGCCTGCCAACGACCGTCCCCGGCAGGGGGATCGGGCCGAGCGAGGAGGCATGGATGTCGAGCCGCGAGCTGTACGTACAGGCCCCGGGCGGGTACGAGTGGACCGTGCCGGCCGGCAGCCCGGCCCGCTTCAGCTGGGAATACGACGACGGCCGGGAACGGCTCCTCGCGCTCTACCAGAAGGGCAAGGACAAGCAGTGGGACGCCGACCTGCGCATCGACTGGGCGCAGGAGGTCGACCCGTACAACCCGCTCGGCACCCCGGATGAATCGGTGGCCCTGTACGGCACGCCCTACTGGGACCGGATGTCGGACAAGGAGCGCGGTGAACTGCGGCAGCACTACGCCTCCTGGCAGTTCAGCCAGTTCCTGCACGGCGAGCAGGGCGCGATGGTGTGCGCGGCGCGCATCGTGGAGACCGTCCCCGACCTCGACGCGAAGTTCTACTCCGCGACCCAGACCATGGACGAGGCCCGGCACGCGGAGATCTACAGCCGCTTCCTGAAAGAGAAGATCGGGATGCTCTACCCGGTCAACGACAATCTCCAGGCGCTGCTGGGGGACACGCTCAGGGACTCCCGCTGGGACATGCCTTACCTGGGCATGCAGGTGCTGATCGAGGGACTCGCGCTGGCCGCGTTCGGCATGATCCGCGACACCACCACCATGCCGCTGCCGAAACAGATCCTCGCCTACGTCATGCAGGACGAGGCCCGGCACGTCGCCTTCGGGCGGCTGGCCCTGCGCGACTACTACAAGCAGCTCACCGACGCCGAACTGCGCGAACGCGAGGAGTTCGTCATCGAGGGCTGCTACCTGATGCGCGACCGGCTGCGCGGCCTGGAGGTGCTGGAGAACTTCGGCGTCCCCCACCAGGAGGCCGCCGAGATCACCGAGAACTCCGAATTCCTCCATCTCTTCCGCAAACTGCTCTTCAGCCGCATCGTGCCGTGCGTGAAGGACATCGGCCTGTGGGGCGAACGCCTCCAGCAGGCGTACGTGGACATGGGCGTCTTCGAGCTGGGCGACTCCAACCTGGACCAGCTGATGGCCCAGGACGAGGAACTGGCCGAACAGCTCGACGCCGAACGCTTCGCGAAAGAAGAGCGCGAACGCACGGCGGAGGTGGCCGAGGCGATCGCCGAGGGCGTCAAGTCCGAGCAGTTGGACAGCTGACGCCCCCGGGGCGCTAGCGCCGCCCCGACCGGGCGAGCCAGCGTCCGTCGTGGCGGGACACCTCGATGGGGCGCCCGAAGCACGCCGTCATGCGGTCACCCGTGAGGACGTCCGCGACCGGGCCCAGCGCTTGGACGCGGCCCTCGCGCAGCAGCAGCGCGTGGCCGATGGCGGGGGACAGCTCTTCCAGGTGGTGGGTGACGGTGACGGTCGCCAGGCCGGGGCGGCCCTTGGCCAGGCGGTGCATGGTGTCGATCAGGTCCTCCCTGGACGGCAGGTCGAGCGCGTTGAACGGCTCGTCCAGGAGCAGCAGCGATGGATCGGCCATCAGCGCGCGGGCGATGAGCAGCCGGGCCCGCTGGCCCCCGGAACACACGCCGTACGGCCGGTCCGCCAGTTCCTTGCACTCCAGCTCCGCCAGCAGTTCGTGCGCGCGCTCGCGGGTCGCGTCGTCGTACTTCCCCCACAGCGGCTGCACGGTCCCGGTCGCACCGGTCAGCACCACGGTGTGCCCGGTGGCGTCCTGGGGCACCTTCTGCGCGCTGGAGACCAGGCCGATCGCGGCGCGCAGTTCACGTACGTCCACGGTGCCCAGCCGGTGACCGAGCACCTCCACCGTGCCGGTCGTCGGGAACATGAGCGCGCCGATCAGCCGCAGCACGGTCGTCTTGCCCGCACCGTTGGCGCCGAGCAGCGCCCAGTGCTCACCGGTGCGCACGGTCCAGTCGATGCCGTCGAGGATGACCTGCCCGGTGGTGAAGCGGCGGACGCTCGCGTCGTGGAGGGCCGCGATCACCTGGTCGCCGGGGGCCGTGGGGGCGGTGGGGTCCGAGGGCTCCGAGGTCGTCATGGCGGGCAGGTTAGCTGTATGGGGCAGGTTTGTGAGGGCGGTGTCCGGGGTGTGGAACGCGGGTCCCTGGGGCTGCTGGTGGCTGGGGGAGTCGCGCGGCAGACGGGAATTCGGCGACAGGGCCTACGCCAGCCCCAGCAGCGCCCGCACCTTGGCGTACTTCACGGTCAGCCGCTCCCGCGTCGCCGCGTCCAGCACCGCAAGCCGCGCCGGGTCTGCGTTGTGCGCCAGGTCCGCCTGCTTGATCAGCAGTGCGCCGGGCGTCGCCAGGATGCGGGCCGTGTACGCCTCGACCGGCTCGCCCCGGCGCTTGGTCACCGCGCGGACCATCGCCTTGGTGCGCGGTGTGAGCGCGGCGCCGTCCAGCCATGCGGGCGGCAGCGCGTCGTCCTCGATGGCGTCGTGCAGCCAGGCGGCGGCGATCTGTTCGTCGCTGCCGCCGCGCGCCCGGACGCCCTCGGCGACCGCGGCCAGGTGTTCCGCGTACGGGCGGCCCGCCTTGTCCGTCTGTCCTTCGTGCGCGCGGCGGGCCAGTGCCTCGACCTCGGAGAGCGGCAGTACGGCGGCCGGGCCCCGGTCCTGGCCGGCGGACTGCCGGCCGCGTTCCTTGCGGTGCGTACGTGCCATGCGTATCCCTGCCCCCTCGCGGGTACCGCCCCGCGTCCCGGTTCTCCCCTCACGTCACCGTAGCGCGGCCTGCATCACCGCGCGGGCGATGGGGGCCGCGCTGCCGCCGCCGCTGATGTCCGCCCGGTTGGCCGCGGCGTCCTCGACGACCACCGCCACGGCCACCGCCGGATCCTTCGCGCCGTCCCGCTTCGCCCAGGAGATGAACCAGGCGTACGGCGTGCCCTCGTTGTGCACCCCGTGCTGCGCGGTGCCGGTCTTGCCGCCGACGGTGGCGCCGTCGATCGCCGCGTTGCCGCCGGTGCCCCGGGTGACCACGCCCGTCATCAGCTCCTGGAGCCGGCGCGCGGTGTCCCGTTCCATGGCCCGGTGCAGGGTCCGCTGCCGGGTGGCGGAGACGGTTTCGCCGTCCGCGCCGGTCACCTTGTCCACCAGGTAGGGGGCCCGGACGTCGCCGTCGTCGGCCACCGCGGCGGCGACCATCGCCATCTGGAGCGGGGTGGCGGTGGTGTCGTACTGGCCGATGGCCGAGAGCGCCAGCTGCGCGTCGTTCATGTCGGTGTCGAAGTTGCTGCGGGCGGCGGTGGAGGGGATCTTCAGGCCCGCGTCGTTGAAGCCGAAGTTCTCCGCCGTCCCGGCCATGCCGTCCAGGCCCACGTCCACGCCCAGGCCGGCGAAGACGGTGTTGCAGGACATCTCGAAGGCGTGGCGCAGGGACGCGTTCGCGCAGCCGCCCGCCTCGTTGGTGAGCTTGGTGGAGGTCCCCGGGAGGGTGTACGGGCTCGGGATGCCGGTCCTCGCGTCGAGGTCCGTGACCTTGCGGTGGTCCAGCGCCGCCGCGGCCGTGACGACCTTGAAGGTCGAGCCCGGCGGATACGTCTGCTTCAGCGCCCGGTTGAGCATCGGCTGCTCGCCGCCGCGGTTGAGCCGGTCCCAGGCCGCGGTGACCGGCCGCCCGGTGCCGGCCAGCTCGTTCGGGTCGTACGACGGCGTGCTGGCCAGCGCGAGGATCTTGCCGGTGCGCGGCTCGACGGCGGCCACCGCGCCCTTCTTGCTCCCCAGCCCCTCGAACGCGGCCCGCTGCGCCGCGGCGTCGATCGTGGTGCGCACCTCACCGCCGGGCTGCTGCTCGCGGGTGATGTCCGTCCACAGCGGGAACGGGGCGAGCCGGGGGTCGGTGCCGGACAGTACGCGGTCCTCGGCGTGCTCCAGCAGCGAGGTGCCGTAGGTCTGGGAGGCGTAGCCGGTGACCGCGGCGTACAGCGGCCCCTCGGTGTACGTGCGCTCGTAGCGCAGCCGTCCGCCGCTGTCCCGGGAGCCGGTGACCGGCCTGCCGTCGACCAGGATGTTCCCGCGCGGCTGGCTGTAACGGGTGAGCGCGGTGCGCCGGTTGGCGGGGTTCGCGTCGTAGGCGTCGGCCTCGAAGACCTGGACGCGGGCGGCGTTCAGGAGCAGCGCGACGAGCAGCACGAGGCCGAAGACGCTGGCCCGGCGGATGTAACGGTTCACCGGTCCCGCTCCTTTCCGCCGCCGACCCCGTATCCGTACCGGTACGGGGTGTCCTCCTCCCCGTACGGCCCGGCCGAGGCCCCGGCCCGGCCGGGGGGGTCCGCCGCGATGACGCCGGTCTCGGCGGCGGCCGGGGCCGGGCGGCGGGCGCTGTCGCTGATGCGGATGAGCAGCGCGATGATGACCCAGTTGGTGACGACGGACGAGCCGCCCTGGGCGAGGAACGGCATCGCCATGCCGGTCAGCGGGATCAGCCCCATCACCCCGCCCGCGATCACGAAGACCTGGATCGCGAGGAGGGAGGCGAGGCCCACGGCCAGCAGGCGGCCGAACGGGTCGCGCAGCGCCAGGCCCGCCCGGTAGCCGCGCGCGACCAGCAGCGCGTACAGCAGGAAGAGGACGGTCAGGCCGACCAGGCCCAGTTCCTCGCCGAAGGTGGCCAGGATGAAGTCCGATTTCATGGCGAAGCCGATGAGCGCGGAGTGGCCCTCGCCCAGGCCGGTGCCGAGCATGCCGCCCGCGGCGAAGGCGAACAGCGACTGGGCGAGCTGGCCGGCGCCGCGGCCCGCGTCGATGCTCGCGAAGGGGTGCAGCCAGTCCGAGACCCGGCTGTGCACATGCGGTTCGAGGGAGCCCACGGCGGCGGCGCCGGCGGCGGCGAGCAGCAGGCCCATGGCGATCCAGCCGGTGCGGCCGGTGGCCACGTACAGCAGGACGACGAAGACGCCGAAGAAGAGCAGTGAGGTGCCCAGGTCGCGTTCGAGGACCAGGACGCCGACGCTGATCAGCCAGATCGTCAGGATCGGGCCGAGCACCCGGCCGGTGGGGAACTGGTAGCGCCACATCCGCCTGCCGGTATGGGCGAGGGCGTTGCGGTTGGCCGCCAGGTAGGCGGCGAAGAAGACGGTGAGCAGGATCTTGGCGAACTCGCCGGGCTGGAAGGAAAAACCCGCCACCCGGATCCAGATCTTCGCCCCGTTCACCGCGGGGAAGAAGATCGGGACGATCATCAGGGCGAGACCGGCGGCCACCGATACGTACGCGTACCGCTGCAGGACGCGGTGGTCGCGCAGCAGCAGGACGACGGCGGCGAACAGGCCGACGCCGAGCGCCGACCAGACCAGCTGGGTGGGCGCCGCCGGGTTGCGGGGCGTCTCCAGGTCCAGCCGGAAGATCAGCACCAGCCCGAGCCCGTTGAGCAGCACGGCGATGGGCAGCAGCAGGGGATCGGCGTACGGCGCCCGGAACCGGACGGCAAGGTGGCCGAGGAGGGCCAGGGCGCCGAGGCCCGCGCCGTAGCTCACCGTGTCGCCCGGCACCGCGTTCTGCCGGGCGAGCCCGACGTCGATGTACCCGTAGACGCTGATGAGGACGGCACCGACGAGCAGGAGCAACTCGGTGCCCCGGCGTCTGGGCAGTCTCAGGCCCGGTGGGGGAGCGTCCGCCGTGGTTGCGGTCATGTCGGGCAACGTAGCAAGCGCCGGGATATATGTCCTTTATGTCGGGACGGGCGGGGCGTGTGGTGCGAGGTGGATGTCGCGGGTGGGGTGAGACGGCCGGGGGCGGGGAGGCGGCGGTCCCTGTACGGGGGAGGGTCGTGCGGGCACGGTTTCCCGGAGAGCGGGACGCGGGTCGCGCCCTGCCGACGGGCCGCACGGGCACGGAGTCACGGGCCGGGCGGGCACGATTTCCCGGGGCGTGCGGAGTGGGGCGCTCCCCGGTGGGCCCACCCGTCGGCGGCCCGGGGCGGGTGGACGCGGGGAGCGGCGTACGGGTTGCCCCGTTCGCCCGTGACGGAACGGGCGGGCCGCATACCCCGCATACGGTTGGCTTTCGCTCATGGAGCCCGCTACGCGCACAACCCCGGCGCTGCGCCCGGTGGCAACGGCCTACTGGCCCAAGGCCGGGGCCAGTTCGCCCCGGGTGCCGGGCCGCCGCGGCCTTCTCCGGGGCTCCCCTAGGGGGCGAACAGGGGTTGTTCCGTGATTGCGCGCAATGGCAGTTTGTAAACTCGACCTCAGACCACGCGCACACATATGTACAAGGCTGAGCTCGTCACGCTGCATGCGGTCGACCGGTCCATGGCGCACGTCACATCCGCGAACGCCGAGCGGATGTCCCAACGTTCGGCAGTCCATACGGGGGGCCGCCGAGGGCGGGTGACCGTCCCCCTCGACGAAAGGCAGTATTAGCGTCATGACGACTCTCCGTTCCCGGATCATCGCCTGGGCCGGCCGCCTGTATATGGCCAGAACGCGGAAGAAGGGCTTCGACCTGTCTCGGATGTCTTTCTTGCCCGATTCTGTGTTGATGCCGTTGCGGCGTCAGGGGCTGGACCCGGTGGGCGAGCTGGCGACGGTGCGCGAGCAGGAGCCCATCTCCAAGCTGCCGGTGCCGATCGCCGCCAATGTGTGGCTCGTCACCGGGTACGACGAGGTCAAGGCGGTACTGGGCAAGGCCAACGCCTTCAGCTCGGACTTCACCAACCTCATCGGCCAGGCCGGCGCCAGCACCGACCAGAACCCCGGCGGCCTCGGATTCGCCGACCCGCCGGTGCACACCCGGCTGCGCCGTCTGCTGACCCCCGAATTCACCATGCGCCGGCTCGGGCGGCTCACGCCCCGTATCCACGAGATCGTGGAGGAGCGGCTGGACGCCATGGAGAAGGCCGGCAGCTCCGGCGAGCCGGTCGACATCGTGGAAACCTTTGCGCTGCCGATTCCGTCCCTGGTCATTTGCGAACTGCTCGGTGTGCCGTACGAGGACCGCGCGGACTTCGAGCGGCTGAGCGCCGCGCGCTTCGACCTCTTCAGCGGCGCCAACGCGTCCTTCGGCGCCATATCGGAATCGCTCGCCTATTTCCGTGAGGTGGTCAAGAAGCAGCGGCAGAACCCGGGCGACGGCCTGCTCGGCATGATCGTCAAGGAGCACGGCGACTCGGTCAGCGACGAGGAGCTGGCGGGGCTGGCCGACGGCGTGCTGACCGGCGGCTTCGAGACCACCGCGAGCATGCTGGCGCTGGGCGCCCTGGTCCTCCTCCAGGGCCCCGAGCACTTCGCCGCCCTCAAGGACGGCGACGAGGCGGCCGAGCGCTACGTCGAGGAACTGCTGCGCTACCTCACCGTCGTCCAGGTCGCCTTCCCCCGCTTCGCGCGCGAGGACATGGAGATCGCCGGTGTGCCGATCGCCAAGGGCGACGTGGTGCTGTGCTCGCTCAGCGGCGCCGACCGGGACGGCAAGCTCGGCCCCGACATGGAGCGCTTCGACCCGTCCCGCAACGTTCCCTCGCACCTGGCCTTCGGCTACGGCATACACCGCTGCGTCGGCGCCGAGCTGGCCCGTATGGAGCTGCGCGCCGCCTACCCCGCGCTGGTGCGGCGGTTCCCGAACATGCGGCTCGCGGTGGAGCCGGACGCGCTGGAATTCCGCAAGCTGTCGATCGTGTACGGAATCGAGTCGCTGCCGGTGCACCTCGGCGGCTGACGCGGCACAGAATTTCGTCGACGACCGGGTACCCGGCCGAAAGGCCGAGTGCCCGGTCGCCGCTTTTCCGCCGTAAGGACGAGGAGCGGGGAATTCCGGCGGGACCGAAGTCCCGGAAAGCGCGGGAGTTGCCTTCCCGTGTCCTCATCTTCGGCCGGCTGTTACAAATCCGGCGAATTGCCGTGATGCGGGCTGCCTAACTTCATCGGTGTCGTCGGCGCACCGCCGGACGGCGATCTTCGGTCCGGAAAACCGCAAAGGAACTCCTGATGACTCTCACCCGCCGCCGCCATCTCGTCCGCAGCACCGCCGTCGCGGCCGTCGCCGGCTCCGCGCTGCTGCTGCCCGCCGCTGCCGCCTTCGCCGACACCCCGCAGCCGACCACCGCGGTGAGCCCCGGGGCCGACGGCGGCGCTTCCCGCACGCCGACGGAAAAGCCTTCGCAGAACTCCGGCACCCCGGGGCCCGTGCAGAAGGGCGAAGAAGGCGAGCGGCTGAAGGAGGAGCAGAAGAAGGAGCAGAAGAAGGACGACCAGCGGAAGACCGGGCGCAAGCTTGTCCGCACCCAGACTCTGGCCCGCGGATACACCGCCAAGATCTACAAGCTGGACGGCCCGAACCATTTCCAGGCCGATGTCCACATCCGCGCCGGAAAGCTGATCAAGACGCTGGAGACCAAGAATCAGGAAGTCGCTTCCGGCACGTACGGCGGCGTGCACTTCGTCCTGCGGTCCGACGGCACCCTGACCTCGTGGGCCGAGGGTGGCGACAAGAAGGACGAGAAGAAGAACACCCACCCGGGCGAGCAGAAGAACCAGCGGCAGGGCGGCGGTCAGCAGACCAAGGTCACGCCGAAGGGCGGCGTCAAGGCCGGTGCCGAGGGCGTCGGCGAGACGCCGGACACCCCGGCGATGCTGCTCGCCGGAGGCGGCGCCGCCGCGGCCGCCGCGGGCCTGGGCTTCGCGCTGCTGCACCGCCGCAAGGCCCGCGAGGACGCCTGAGCTCCGCGACCGGTCCGGACCCGGGCCGCTCCGCCCGCACCGGAGCGGCCCGTTCCGGCCGGCTGCCCTGCGCACGCCGCCCTCCTGTACCTTCTCTCCGTACGCACCAGGAGCCACCGTGACCACGTCCACCACGTCCCGCCCCGGCCGCATCGGACGCACCGCCGCACTGAGCGCCCTCGGGCTCGCCGTCAGCGGCGTCCTGACCGCCTGCGGCGGCGATCCCGGCCCGGACGTACGCATGGACAACGCCGCCGTCCGCCCGGCCGGACAGGCCGCCGCGCCGATGAAACGGTCCGAGCCCACCCGCGTACAGATCCCGTCGGCCGGGGTGGACAGCGGCCCGGTCCTCCCGCTCGGCCTCACCGGCGACGGCGAACTCGACGTGCCCCCGGTGGACAAGGCGGACAAGGCGGGCTGGTTCACCAAGGGGGTCACCCCGGGCGAGAAGGGCCCGGCCGTCCTCGTCGCGCACTACGACACGGCCCGGGGCCCGGCCCTGATGAAGAACGTCAAGAAGATGAAGGCCGGTGACGTCATCAAGGTCGGCCGCGCCGACGGCTCCACCGCCACCTTCAAGATCCGCGAGGTCCAGCAGGTCGACAAGAAGGACTTTCCGACGGAGAAGGTGTACGGGGACACCGACCGCCCCGAACTGCGCCTGCTCACCTGCGGCGGCCCGATCGTCGACGGCCACCGCTCGGACAACATCGTCTTCTACGCGGACCTGGTGAAGTGACCCGCGGCGCGCCCCCGTCGGCACCCCGGTCCGGGCCGCCCCGCCGGCCCCCGACCGGGTGCCGCACATGCCCGCGGTGCCCGGCGGTGACATCCGGGCGCTCTCCGCGCTGGCCGTCGTCCAGGCGGAGGTCGCCGCGCACCCGGGGGTGGTGACGGGCGGCGACGGCATGTACGCGGACACCGCCCGCCGGATCACGGCGTGCGCCCGGATCGGCGCGCCGGGCTGCCCGCTGCGCGAGCCCCGCTTCCACGATCTGACCGGCAACGGCAAGGACGAGATGATCGTCGGCTTCGAGGACCGGCCGGACGGCGGCTCGGCGGCGGACGCGTCGCTGGGGCTGCGCGCGTACACCCTCGACCACGGCGTCGCCGTACGCATCCTGTCCACCCATGTGCGCCCGCTGTCCGTCGAGGTGGCGGGCCGGGAGGTCATCGTGCGCGAGCCCGCCGAACTGCCCGGCTACGAGAACCGTTCGGTGTACGCGTGGGACGCGGACCTGCGCGGCATGACGCTGCACCGCGAGGAGATCCGCCGGGTCCGCCCCGCTACTCCGCCCGCAGGGTGACCGGCAGGCTGGTGATGCCGCTGAGCAGGTTGGAGTAGTTGCGGCGGGTGTCTCCGCGCAGTTCCACCGAGGCGACCAGGTCGCGCAGTGCGGTGAGCATG
>NZ_LGCW01000013.1:0-31209 GCF_001279365.1 Streptomyces sp. NRRL F-5755
CCTGAAGCCCCTCCGCACCTCCCTCTCCCCCGGCGCCCCCGGCCCCGCCCCCGCTTCCCCTGAAGTCGCCGCCCGGCAGCTCGTGAGTCTCCGGCTCGCCGGTCGTGGTCCGCAGTGGCCGCTGCGGTACGAGCTGCGCCGTGCGACGACCGACCCCGCGGGCCTGGTCGTGGCCGTCCTCTCGCTGGCCGTCGCCCTGGTCTTCGCGCTGGTTCTGGCCCGCGTCGGTGACACTTCCCGGGTGCACGTCCTGACCGGCTGGCCGCGTCAACTTCCGTTCCCTCCGGCAGCGCTCGCGGCCGGGCTGATCGGGGCCCTCTCCTTCGGCCAGGAGTTCCGCTATCCGGCCCTCGCCCCCGAGCAGGGCACCGTGCCCCGCCGCCTCGGTCTGCTCGCCGCCAAGCTGCTGATCAGCGGCGCGGCGGCGGCGCTGCTCGCGGTCGGGACGCTGCTGCTCGACGCTGCGCTGGTGCGCGGCCTGTTCGGCTCCGCCGGGCTGCCGCAGGGCGGCGACTGGAAGGTCCTGGCCGTCAGTTGGACGGTCCTCATGATCGGCTGCGCGTGGGCGGGCGTCCTGGCGGCCGGTGTCTTCCGGTCCACCGCGATGGGGCTGGCGGCGGTGCTCGCCGTGCCGGTGCTCGTCCTGCCGTTCGTGCAGCGGGCGTTGGAGACACCGGCCGGCCGGTCGATGGCCGGGGTTCCCGCGCGGCTGCGGTCGGCGGCGCTCGTGCAGTGGCCGTCCGGCTTCGACCAGGCGGTCGGTACGGTGCTGCGGCTGGCGGCCCAACCGGTGAGCGGGGCGCTCACGTTGTCGCTCACCGCACTGGTCTTCGCCTACGCCCTGACCGCCCTGCGGAAGCGGGCCCGCTGACCACGTCCGGTACTGCTGGTGCGGCGACGGCCGACACCCTCCCGAGGGGAGCACCTTTCTTTCCGATAAAGCGTCAATTGCGGAAGGATGGGCGATCACCCTTTCGTGTGCTTTTCACCAAAGACCTCAAGGGGTCCCGGGGCGTCGCCGACAAATGATGCGTGAGTACCCTTGCGCACACCATGATGACCGCGGCTCGCCCCGCCGACTCCGGCCTCGCCGGTCCGGGCGAGCTTGACCGCTACTCCTACGCCAACGCCGTGGGCGCACCCGGCGCCGGCGGGGTCGCCCACGCGCCGGGCGCCGAGCGGGCCGACCGCGTGCCGCCCGTCTGGGACGGGACCGATGCGGACATGGCTCGGGCCGGCCGCCGCGCGGCGGGCAACCGCGGCCGTGGACTGCACGGCCAACTCGTCCAGCAGCTCGGCCAGATGATCGTCTCCGGCGATCTCGGCGCCGACCGTCCGCTCGTGCCCGAGGAGATCGGCCAGCGCTTCGAGGTCTCCCGCACCGTCGTCCGCGAGTCCCTGCGCGTCCTGGAGGCCAAGGGCCTGGTCAGCGCCCGCCCGAACGTGGGCACCCGAGTACGCCCGGTCAGCGACTGGAACCTGCTCGATCCCGACATCATCGAGTGGCGGGCGTACGGCCCGCAGCGTGACGACCAGCGCCGGGAACTGTCCGAGCTGCGCTGGACGATCGAGCCCCTCGCCGCCCGGCTCGCCGCCGGCCACGGCCGCGACGACATCCAGCAACGCCTCGCCGACATGGTCGAGATCATGGGGCACGCGGCGGCCCAGGGCGACGGGCTGACCTTCGCCCGCGCCGACTCCGAGTTCCACACCCTGCTGCTCCAGCTGGCCGGGAACCGCATGCTGGAGCACCTCTCCGGCATCGTCACCTCCGCCCTGCACGTCTCGGGCGGCCCCTCCGGCGGCTGCGAGCGTCCCGCGGAGAAGAACGTCGGCCAGCACATGCGGATCGTCGACGCGATCGGCGCCGGCGACGCCCCGGGCGCCGAGGCCGCGATGCGGACCCTGCTGACCGCCCACGGCGAGACCGGCGGCCAGGGGGCCGGCGGCGCCGGGGACCACACCGTCCCGCCGCCCCGCGAGCACTGAAGGCCCGGTGCCGCCGAGAACCGGTGCCCGGTGGAGGGCCCGTAGCGGCCGGGGAGGGCCGGCTGAGAAGCGCGCACCCGTACAGGACGGGAGGCGCGTCCGCGCGGGACAGAACGTCTGAAAACGTGCGGTCATCCCGGGATACGGGGAGCGGCCGCCAGGCGCGCGGAGTGCATGGGGGCGCACAGGGCGTGCGGAGGCCGCCGGAGCGCACCGGCGCGGGTACGGCCCGCGACAGTGCGCCGCCGTGAGCGAGCCGCGCCGCGTGAGCCGATGTACGCCAGGCCGCCGGGCCCGGAAGCGCGATCCGGGCCCGGCGTTTGCTTGGGAGGATTGCGCCCCGTAGAGGGGGGAATGTTCCGTTATGCGGTGTGACTCGGGCCACGCAGATTGGGCGTAACGCTCGCCGGGGAGGCGCGATGACTTAAGAGGTGATAGCCGAGGAGGGAATGCGAGCGGCGCTTTCGGCGCTGTTCAACTCCCCGGCTTCCCCTGCGCCGTCGGTCCATTCCCGCCGGCGGTCGTCGGCTCCGATCCACCGTGGACGGGGTCGGAAGCCGTTCCCATCGTTCCGAGAGGTTGTTCGTGTCGGCCAGCACATCCCGTACGCTCCCGCCGGAGATCGCCGAGTCCGAGTCAGTGATGGCGCTCATCGAGCGGGGAAAGGCTGATGGGCAGATCGCCGGCGATGACGTGCGTCGGGCCTTCGAGGCTGACCAGATTCCGCCAACCCAGTGGAAGAACGTTCTGCGCAGCCTCAACCAGATCCTCGACGAGGAGGGTGTGACGCTGATGGTCAGTGCCGCAGAGGCGCCCAAGCGCACCCGCAAGAGCGTCGCAGCGAAGAGTCCGGCGAAGCGCACCGCCACCAAGACCGTCGCGGCCAAGACCGCCACGGCGAAGAAGGCCACCACCACCGCGGCCGCCCCGCTGGGCGACACGTCGTACGGCGAGGCCGAGGGCGGGCCCGAGAAGAAGGCGGTCGCCAAGAAGGCTGCCGCCAAGAAGACGGTCGCGAAGAAGACCGCCGCCAAGAAGACCGTGGCGAAGAAGACCGCCGCCAAGAAGGACGTCGACGACCTCCTTGAGGACGAGCCGATCGAGGAAGCGGCGCCCGCGGGCAAGGGTGAGGCCGCCGAGGTGCCCGAGGGTGCCGAGAGTGCCGGCTTCGTGCTGTCCGACGACGACGAGGACGACGCCCCCGCGCAGCAGGTCGCCGCGGCCGGTGCCACCGCCGACCCGGTCAAGGACTACCTCAAGCAGATCGGCAAGGTCCCGCTGCTCAACGCCGAGCAGGAGGTCGAACTCGCCAAGCGCATCGAGGCCGGCCTGTTCGCCGAGGACAAGCTGGCCAACTCCGACAAGCTGGCGCCGAAGCTCAAGCGCGAGCTGGAGATCATCGCCGAGGACGGCCGCCGCGCCAAGAACCACCTGCTGGAGGCCAACCTCCGTCTGGTCGTCTCGCTGGCCAAGCGCTACACCGGCCGCGGCATGCTCTTCCTGGACCTCATCCAGGAGGGCAACCTCGGTCTGATCCGTGCGGTCGAGAAGTTCGACTACACCAAGGGTTACAAGTTCTCCACGTACGCGACGTGGTGGATCCGCCAGGCCATCACCCGCGCCATGGCCGACCAGGCCCGGACGATCCGTATCCCCGTCCACATGGTCGAGGTCATCAACAAGCTGGCCCGTGTGCAGCGCCAGATGCTCCAGGACCTGGGCCGCGAGCCCACCCCGGAGGAGCTGGCCAAGGAACTGGACATGACCCCCGAGAAGGTCATCGAGGTCCAGAAGTACGGCCGCGAGCCGATCTCGCTGCACACCCCGCTGGGCGAGGACGGCGACAGCGAGTTCGGTGACCTGATCGAGGACTCCGAGGCGGTCGTGCCGGCCGACGCGGTCAGCTTCACGCTGCTGCAGGAGCAGCTGCACTCGGTTCTGGACACGCTCAGCGAGCGCGAGGCCGGTGTGGTCTCCATGCGCTTCGGCCTCACCGACGGCCAGCCCAAGACGCTGGACGAGATCGGCAAGGTCTACGGCGTCACGCGTGAGCGCATCCGCCAGATCGAGTCCAAGACGATGTCGAAGCTGCGCCACCCGTCGCGCTCGCAGGTCCTGCGCGACTACCTGGACTGATCCGCACTCTCGCGCCGGACGGCCGTCCGGGTGCATCGCGGGCCCGGCCCTCCCTCGGGAGGACCGGGCCCGCGGTGTGTCCGGGTGCGCGATGTGGCCGACTGGCTCACCCTGGGTGTGCGAACACTTCCGCACAGTCAGGAGCGTGTATGCGTGCTTTCGTCCGGGCCGCCCTCGGGGCGCTCGCCCTCGTCCTCGCCGTGCCGGTCACCGCCGCGCGGGCGGACGAGTCGGTGGTGGGAGGCCGGCCGGTGAAGGTCTCCGACCACCCCTGGATGGTCGCGATCAGCTCGCGCTCGCGCTTCGGGAACGACCGGTCGGGCCAGTTCTGCGGCGGTGTGCTGGTCGGCCGCGCGACGGTGGTGACGGCGGCGCACTGCCTGAGCCGTGCGGTGCTGGGCGTGGAGTGGCAGCGGGTCAAGGACCTGCGGATCATCGTGGGCCGCGAGGACATGCGGGGCCGCGGCGGGCAGGAACTCGTGCCGCGGCGGGTCTGGGTGAATCCGACGTACGACAGTTACAGCAACGCCGGCGACATCGCCGTGCTCACGCTCGGCGCGCAGCAGCCGAAGGGCCGGGCTCTGCCGATGGCCAAGGCCGGCGACGCCGCGTACCGGGCCGGTACGAAGGCGAATGTGTACGGCTGGGGCGACACGACCGGTAGCGGTACGTACGCGGCCACGCTCCGGTCGGCGCAGGTGCAGGTGTACTCGAATGCGGCCTGTAGCAGGGCGTACCCGGGCAACGCGGACGGGAAGTATTTGGCCGATTCCATGCTGTGCGCGGGGACGCCGCAGGGTGGCCGGGATGCCTGCCAGGGTGACAGCGGCGGGCCGCTGGTGGCGCGGGGGCGGCTGATCGGGCTGGTGTCCTGGGGTACCGGATGCGGGAAGGCGGCGAAGCCGGGCGTCTATACGCGCATCTCGGCGATGATGAGGCAAGTGATCGCCCATGGTGCCGGCTGAGCGCCGTGACGCGCGCGGGCGGACCGAAGGGCCGGAGCGGCCGGTCGCGGCGCCTCAGGACGGCACAGGAGGCCCTTGAGGGCGCCCTCGTCACGTCGGCGCCGGGCCATACGAGTGCGGGCGGCTCCCCGGTGGTTCCGGGAAGCCGCCCGCCACACGGCCCTAGGCCGCTGCTCGCTCGTCGTCGGATGCGATGTGTCAGCGTTCCTCGTCGGAAGCAGACGCGGGAGAGGCGGTCAGCCGCTCCGTCTCGTCCTGTATTTCCGCGGCGATCTTCTTGAGTTCTGGCTCGAACTTGCGGCCGTGGTGGGCGCAGAAGAGCAGTTCGCCGCCGGACATCAGAACGACGCGCAGGTATGCCTGGGCGCCGCAGCGGTCGCAGCGGTCAGCGGCCGTCAGCGGGCTCGCGGGGGTCAGAACAGTAGTCACGTCGCCTCTTCTCTAGCTCGACGAGCTGTCGTACCAGGGTCAACATCCAACCAGGCCGAAAACGTTCCCGCTCGTGCCTATTCCCTGAAAAAATTTTTCCAAGGACGCCGGGTGTTGCCGGGTGGCGGCGAATGAGCCGTATTGCGTGGTGGTCTGATTCACGTTGGTTGCTGGGCTTTGTCCTCCCGGCTGGCTTGCCGGTTGTTCAAGAGGACGTGCCCGGAGCCTAAATGGTTCATGCCTCGAAGGGAACGTGATGTGCGCGTCACCGCGCTCTCACCCCATCGAGGGATCGAACACGTGAGCGAAAGTCTACTACCATGGACATCGTCACGGGTGGCGTCACTTCGGCTCTACCGGGCCTCGGTACGCTCTGACCGGCGACACCGCCACGACCGGGTCCGCGGAATGCGGACCATCAGTAATTCAGCGAGGAGCGAACCGCGTGACCGCCGAGATGTCCGTGCCGTCCACCGCAGTGCTGACCGGGGCAGACCGGGACGGTTCCAACTACACCGCGCGGCATCTGCTCGTCCTGGAGGGGCTGGAGGCCGTCCGCAAGCGCCCGGGCATGTACATCGGCTCGACGGACAGCCGCGGTCTGATGCACTGCCTGTGGGAGATCATCGACAACTCCGTCGACGAGGCCCTGGGCGGCTACTGCGACCGTATCGAGGTGATCCTCCACGACGACGGTTCGGTGGAGGTCCGCGACAACGGCCGCGGCATCCCGGTGGACGTGGAGCCCAAGACCGGCCTGTCCGGCGTCGAGGTCGTGATGACCAAGCTGCACGCCGGCGGCAAGTTCGGCGGCGGCTCGTACGCGGCCTCCGGCGGTCTGCACGGCGTCGGCGCCTCGGTGGTCAACGCCCTGTCCGCCCGGCTGGACGTCGAGGTCGACCGCAACAGCAAGACCCACTCGATCAGCTTCCGCCGCGGCGTGCCCGGCATCTTCACCGAATCCGGCCCCGACGCCCCCTTCGATCCGGCCAACGGCCTGCTCAAGGGCAAGCGCATCCCCAAGACCCGCACCGGCACGCGCGTGCGGTACTGGGCCGACCGGCAGATCTTCCTCAAGGACGCCAAGCTCTCCCTGGAGACGCTGCACGCCCGCGCCCGCCAGACCGCCTTCCTGGTGCCCGGCCTGACCCTGGTCGTGCGTGATGAGCGCGGCCTGGAGAGCGAGGGCCCGGTCGAGGAGACCTTCCGTTACGACGGCGGCATCAGCGAGTTCTGCGAATACCTCGCCCAGGACAAGGCCGTGTGCGATGTGCTGCGGCTGTCCGGGCAGGGCACCTTCAAAGAGACCGTGCCCGTCCTGGACGAGCGCGGCCACATGACGCCCACCGAGGTCACCCGGGAACTGGGCGTGGACGTCGCGCTGCGCTGGGGCACCGGCTACGACACCACCGTGCGCTCCTTCGTCAACATCATCGCCACCCCCAAGGGCGGCACCCATGTGACCGGGTTCGAGCGGTCGGTGACCAAGACGGTCAACGAGGCGCTGCGCGCGGCCAAGCTGCTGCGGGTGGCCGAGGACGATGTCGTCAAGGACGACGCGATGGAGGGCCTGACCGCGGTCGTCACCGTGCGGCTGGCGGAGCCGCAGTTCGAGGGGCAGACCAAGGAGGTGCTGGGCACCTCGGCCGCCTCCCGCATCGTCGCCCAGGTCATCGCCAAGGAGCTCAAGGCGTTCTTGACCTCCACCAAGCGGGACGCCAAGCAGCAGGCCCGCGCGGTGCTGGACAAGGTCGTCGCGGCGGCCCGCACCCGTATCGCGGCCCGGCAGCACAAGGAGGCCCAGCGCCGCAAGACCGCGCTGGAGTCCTCCTCGCTGCCGGCGAAGCTGGCCGACTGCCGCAGCGACGACGTCGAGCGCAGCGAGCTGTTCATCGTCGAGGGCGACTCGGCGCTGGGCACGGCCAAGCTGGCGCGCAACTCCGAGTTCCAGGCGCTGCTGCCGATCCGCGGCAAGATTCTGAACGTGCAGAAGGCGTCCGTCTCGGACATGCTCAAGAACGCCGAGTGCGGGGCGATCATCCAGGTGATAGGGGCCGGCTCGGGCCGGACCTTCGACATCGACGCGGCCCGCTACGGCAAGGTCATCTTCCTGGCGGACGCCGATGTCGACGGCGCCCACATCCGCACCCTGCTGCTGACCCTCTTCCAGCGCTACATGCGCCCCATGGTCGAACAGGGCCGGGTCTTCTCCGCCGTGCCGCCGCTGCACCGCGTCGAGCTGATCCAGCCCAAGAAGGGCCAGGACAAGTACGTGTACACCTACTCGGACAACGAGCTGCGCCAGACCCTGCTGGAGCTGCAGCGCAAGAACATCCGCTACAAGGACAGCATCCAGCGCTACAAGGGTCTCGGCGAGATGGACGCCGACCAGCTGGCCGAGACCACCATGGACCCCCGCCACCGCACCCTGCGCCGGATCAACATCGGCGAGCTGGAGGCCGCCGAGAAGGTCTTCGACCTGCTCATGGGCAATGAGGTCGCGCCCCGCCGCGAGTTCATCACCAGCTCCGCCGCCACGCTCGACCGCTCCCGCATCGACACCTGACGGGAGCCGCGCGGGCGCGTGAAGCGTGGCGCGCGCCGGTACGGGCGCCTGTCCACCCACGGGTGGAGGGGCGCCCGCCGCTTTTCCACCCGGGGCCCACCCGTACGCCGATCCGGGAGGCGGGCCGCGCTCCGTAGCGTCGGGGACGTTGTTGTTCCCACGCCACGGAGGCCCAGGTCATGAGCGGTTCGCTCAACGTTCTCGTCATCGTCGCGGTCATCGCGGTGGTGGTCGTACGGCAGCTGAAACCGCAGCGGCTGGAGACGGACGGACGGCGCTGGTGGCTGCTGCCCGGCATCCTCGCGGTGATGGCGGTGCGCGAACCGGGCCTGCTCGACAGCGCGCACCCCACCGGGTCCGTCGTCCTGCTGGCCGTCGGGGTCGTCCTCGGACTGCTCACCGGCGCGGCCTGGGCGTGGACGATGCGCGTCTGGACCGACGAGGACGGCGCGGTCTGGTCGGCGGGCCGCCCGGTGACCGCCGTGGCCTGGGTGCTCGGCGCGGCGCTGCGGTTCGGCCTGTACGGAGTCGCGGTGCTGGCCGGGATCCACCTGGGCAGTCAGTCCACGATGCTGACCGTGGCCGCCACGCTGCTGGCCCGGACGGGCACCATGGCCTGGCGGGCCCAGACGCTGCGGCCGGCGTACCGTGTTGCTGCCGGTGGCTGAGGCCGCATGTCCGCGCCCCGGGAGCCGTACGCCGGAAGGACCGTTGGTGCCGCTGAGTATCTGGACGAGCTGGCCCTTGCGGGAGGCGCTGTCCCGGGCCGGGTTCAGCACGACCAGGCTGTGGATCGGGCGCGGCATCCGCGTCCTGGTGATGGGAGCCCTGCTGTGGAGCGCCCTGGCGAACCGGGAGTTCCGGGGCGCGGGCGTGGTCCTGGGGCTGGCCGCGGTCGCGCTGTGCGGCCTGGCCCTGTGGGGCTTCTTCCGTACGACGCTCCAGCACCGGCTGTGGCCGGCGCTGGGAACGCTGGCCCTGCTGGAGACCGGTGCGCTCTGGTTCCACTTGGAGGGTGCGAGGGTGCCGGCCGCCGTGGTGTGGGGCGCCACCGCCGTCATCTCGATGGAGCGGCTGCCGCTGGCGGCGGCGCTGCCGGCCATGGCCGTGTCCCTGGGGGCGTACACCCTGCGCAGCCCCGACGACTGGCTGTCGACCGCGACGACCGTCATCGGGCTCGGACTGGCCGGGTACGTCCTGCGGCTGGACTCGGAGGCGCGGGGCAACGCCCAGCGGCTGCTGACCCAGGAGCGGGCCGCCCGCAAGGCCGAGGCCGAGACGGCGGCGCTGGCCGAGCGGAGCCGTATCGCCCGCGAGATCCACGACGTACTGGCGCACAGTCTGAGTGCGCAATTGGTGCACTTGGAAGCGGCGCGGCTATTGATCCAGCGCAGCGACGACCTGGAGGCGGAGCGGCAGCAGGTCCTTGAGCGGGTGGTGGCGGCGCGTGGCATGGCGCGGGAAGGGCTGGACGGCACGCGGCAGGCCCTGTCGGCACTGCGCGGCGAGATGGCCCCGGTGGAGGACTTCCTGCACAATCTGACGGCCGCCGAGGGTGCCCGCCTGGAGGTGACGGGGGAGCGCCGCGAGCTCTCTCCCGAGGCCGCTCTGGCGTTGCGCAGGGTGGCGCAGGAGGCGCTCACGAACGTACGGAAGCACGCGCCGGGCGCGCGCGTGACCGTACGCCTCGACTACGCGGAGAGCGAAGTCGAGCTGGAGGTACGGGACTCCGGCGCGCGCAGGAAGCCGCACGGCGGCAGGCCGGGCGCCCTGGACGATCTCGGCTCGTCCGGTTCCGGGTACGGTCTGCTGGGGATGCGGGAGCGCGCCGAACTCCTCGGCGGAACGCTGGACTCCGGCCCCGACGAGGAGGGTTTCGTGGTGCGGTTGCGGGTGCCGGCATGACGGCGCGGGTGGTGGTCGCCGACGACCAGACCGTGGTGCGCGAGGGAATCGTGATGCTGCTGGGGCTGCTGCCGGGCATTGAGGTCGTCGGTTCGGCCGGGGACGGCGAGGAAGCCGTACGGCTCGCCGCCGAACTGGCCCCGGACGTCGTGCTGATGGACCTCAGGATGCCGCGCTGCGACGGCGTCGAGGCCACCCGGCGCATCCGTACGGAACACCCGGGCACGGAGGTCGTGGTGCTGACGACCTACGCCGACGACGACCACCTCTTCCCCGCGCTGGAGGCGGGCGCCCGCGGCTACCTGACCAAGGACGCGGACGGCGACGAGATCGTACGGGCCATCGAGGACGTCCTGTCGGGCGAGGCGGGACTGTCGCCGAAGGTGCAGCGGCGGCTGCTGGAGCGGTTCGCCGGGCCCGCGCGGCCCGCCGCCCCGGCGGCACCGGCCGGGCCCCCGGACGGGCTGACCGCACGCGAGGTGGAGGTGCTGCGGCTGGTCGCCGAGGGGCTGTCCAACCCGGAGATCGCCCGGTCGCTGCATGTCTCGAACGCGACCGTGAAGACCCACATCAACAACCTCTTCGCCAAGGCCGGGCTGCGGGACCGGGCCCAGGCGATCCACTACGCCTACCGCCACGGTCTCGCACAACCGCCCGAGTCGTCCATCACCTGATCGGGTCGGACCCGTCAGACCCAGAGGTAGCGGTGCTCGGGGCGGCCGGTCTCGCCGTACTTGAGGCTGAGACGGACCCGCCCGGCCCGTTCGAGGAGCTTGAGGTAGCGCTGCGCGGTCTGCCGGCTGAGCCCCGCCTGCCGGGCCACGTCCTGGGCGGACAGCGCTTCGTCGGCCGTGCGCAGGACCGACCGTACGCGGTCGGCGGTCGCCGTCGAATGCCCCTTGGGCAGCTCGGCGGGCCCGGCCCCGGCGGACCCCAGGGCCCCGAAGATCCGGTCGACCTCGGACTGTTCGGCCTGGCCGCCGCCCTCGAAGGCGCGGTGGAGCGCCGCGTAACCCTCCAGCTTGTGCCGAAGCCCCGCGAATGTGAACGGCTTGACCAGATACTGCAGCGCGCCCTGGCGCATGGCCGCCTGGACGGTCGCGATGTCGCGGGCCGCGGTCACCATGATCACGTCGGTCTGGACACCGCGCTGCCGCAGCCGGGACACGAGCTGGAGGCCGGTCTCGTCGGGGAGGTAGTGGTCCAGCAGGACGAGATCGACGGGGGCCGTCTCCAGGGCGGCCAGTGCCTCCGCGGCGGAGTGGGCGAGGCGGCTGACGCGGAAGCCCGGGACCTTCGCGACGTACGCGGCATTGATCTCGGCGACCCGGGTGTCGTCGTCCACGACCAGTACGTCGATCATCGGGGGGCTCCTGTGTCGTCTGTGACTCCGGTGGCGTGGGTGGCATCGGCGGCTTCCGGCCCGGTGGACAGCGCGTCGGACAGCGCGTCCGGGAGGGTGACGGTGAATTCCGCGCCCCCTCCGGGGCGGTCGCCCACCTCGGCGGTGCCTCCGTACCGTTCGGCGAGACGGCGTACGAGCGCGAGGCCGATGCCGCGCTGCCCGTGGGCCGGAGGTTCCTTGGTCGTCCAGCCCTCGGTGAAGATCTCCGCACGCCGGGGTACGGGCACGCCCGGGCCGTTGTCGCGGACGCGGACCACGGCGGTGCGGCCCTCGGCGCGAAGCTCCACCTCGACGCGCGCTCCGGGGCGGCCGGCCGTGGCGTCCAGGGCGTTGTCGACCAGGTTGCCCAGGACCGTGACCAGGCCACGCGGGTCCACCACGCGATCCGGCAGGCGGCTGTCGGGCGCGATGCCCAGCGAGACGCCGCGCTCGGTGGCGACGGTCGCCTTGCCGACCAGGAGCGACGCGAGCAGCGGATCGTGCACCCGCTCGGTGACCTGCTCGGCGGTCGCCCGGTGCACGCCGACGGCCTGGGTCACGAACTCCACGGCCTCCTCGTGCAGCCCCAGCTCCAGGAGGCCGAGCAGCGTGTGGAGGCGGTTGGCGTGCTCATGGTCCTGGGCGCGCAGTGCGTCGATGAGGCCGCGGGTGACGTCCAGCTCGCGGCCCAGCCGCTCCAGCTCGGTACGGTCGCGCAGCGTCACCACGGCCCCGCCGTCGTCGGTCGGCATCCGGTTGGCGACCAGGACCCGCTGCCCGCTGACGGTGAGCAGGTCGGCGCCGCGCACCCGCCCGGACAGGACCTCTGCGGTACGGCCGGGCGGCAGCGCTTCCTCCAGCGGCCGGCCGGCGTCCTCGGCGCGCAGGTCGAGCAGGCGCTGCGCCTCGTCGTTCAGCAGCCGGATGCGGCCGTGCCGGTCGAGCGCCACGAACCCCTCCCGGATGCCGTGCAGCATCGCCTCGCGCTCGGCGAGCAGGGCGGAGATGTCGGAGAAGGCCAGGTCATGGGTACGGCGCTGGAGCCGCCGGGCGACCAGGTAGGCGGCCAGCGCGCCGACCGCGAGCGCCCCGCCCGCGTACGCGAGCAGCTGCGGCACGGTGGCCAGCAGCAGCTGCTGCACGTTCTCGTAGGCGATGCCGACCGAGACGGCGCCGACCATCTTCCCCCGCTCGTCCCGCAGCGGGACCTTGCCGCGCGCGGACCGGCCGAGGGTGCCCTCGTCGATCTCCATGACCTCGTGGCCCGCCAGGACGTCGCCGGGGTCGGTGGACACATGCCGCCCGATCTGGTCCGGGTCGGTGTGGGACCAGCGCACTCCGTGCACGTCCATGATCACGACGTATTCCGCCCCGGTCGCCCGGCGGATCCGCTCCGCCTCGTGCTGCACGGGCCCGGTGCGCCCCGGCCGGGAGCTCTCCAGCGCGTCGTCGAGGCGGGACTCGGCGGCGGTGGTCTGGGCGATGGCCAGAGCACGGCGCATCGCCTGGTCGTCGAGCTGCGCGCCGAGCGGGGCGAGGAAGAGACCGGTGGCGAGCGCGGTGACGCCGGTGGCGATGGCCAGCTGCATCAGCAGCACCTGCGCGAAGACGCGGCGCGGCCAGCCCAGGCGGGCACGCAGGCGCGACAGCGTGGAGCGGAGCCCGCCGGCGGCGGCCCGTCCCGCGCCCGGCTGCGCGTTGATCTGGTCCTTTGCGCCCATACGAACGAACAGTAAGCGAAGGCGGGGATCGGCAGGTGGTCAGCAGGTGGTCGGCCCGGTCCGGGGGCTGTAGGGGCAGCACGGCGGCCGGTGCTTGGAAAGCCCTGTGGACAAGGGATGTGGCGGTTGTCCACAGGGGTTTCGGCAGCTGCGTGTGACTGCGTAATCTCGCAGTGTGACGACGGGGGGCGCGGCCGTGGCCCCGTGTTCTCCGCGGACTCCGTGGACTTCTCTTCAGGGGGTGGATCGATGAGGTGGTGTGACGGGACCTGTGACCGGACCGCTGGTCCGGCGCTCGGCGGGCCGTACCTGGTCTGTGATCATGCTGCTGATCTACGGCGGGGAAGCCGTGGCCGACGAACCCGTACTGCGCACCGGTGGGGTGCCGCTCGTCCCGGACGGATTCGTCTGGCCGACGTGCCGCGAGTGCGAAGGGGCCATGCAATTCCTGGCTCACCTACCCGTCGAAGGTGGGGCGATCGCGGTGTTCCAGTGCCAGAACGACCCCGGGATGTGCGGCGACTGGGACGCCACCGGCGGCGCCAACCGGGCCTTCCTGTTCACCGGCCGGCTCGCGGCGGCGAAGGTCCCGGCCGAGGGCGAGACCCTGCTCGGTGCCGTCACCGCGCTGCGCATCCACCCTGAGGACACCCCCACCGACGAACGGGCCCTGGGGCGGCTGGGCGGCGAACCCGACTGGATCCAGCACGACGAGACACCTGACTGCCCTTCCTGTGCCACCCGCATGACCTTCACGGCCCAGCTCGAAGAGGGGTACGACCACAGGACCGCGGCCAACTTCGGCGGGATGGGGCGGGGTTATGTGTTCCGGTGTCGGGGGTGTGGTGAGGCTGCGTTTCTCTGGCAGTGCTGAAGGGCCGCTTTCGGCGAGGCGGCCAAGGGGCCGGGTTCGCGTGCTCGGACGTGCGGCCGGGCGGTGGTCGCGGGAGGGGGCAGTCGCTCCGGGGCGTGGATTCACCTGGCTACTCCCGTGCTGGGCGGGTGCGCTCCGCGATCCAGCTGGCCATCGCCCGTACACCGACGCCGATGGCGCGCTCATCCGGGGAGAAGTCGGGGTAGTGCGGGTAGCTCGTGGTGATGGGTGCGCCAGGGGCGCGGACGCCGAGGAACGTGTAGGTACCGGGTAGTCGGTTCAAGTACAGGGCGAAGTCCTCGCCGCTGAAGGGAGGGAAGGCAGCGCGAAGTTCGGTGACCGTGTTCCGGCCGACGGTGCGGCGCAGGTGACGGGCGAGCAGGCGGGCGTCGCGGTCCGGGCAGACCATGGCCGGGAACGGCTCGGCGGGGAAGCGTACTCCGGCCCCCGCGTACCGCCGGGCCGCGCGGCGGATGTCCTCGCGGACCTCCACGAACCGCTCCTGCGGCCAGCAGCGGTAGGACACGCTCACCCGGGCCTTCTCGGCCGTGGCCCGGACGGTGACGAAGCGGGCCAGCGGTCCGTCGGGTATCAGGGCGTCGGCGACCAGGCGCTCCAGGTCCGCCGGGGAGCGCGGTACGGCCACCCTTGCGAGGGCGCCGATGTCGGCGGCCAGGCGTCGCGCGGCCTCGGACGCGTCCGGTCCGGAGAGTGTCACCTCCGCCTTGTCCTGGCCCGGCATCCCGTATCCCGGCATCACAGCGAACCGGCCGACCGGGAACGCACCGCAGTGCAGCGCGTGGATCTCCTCGATGCTCAACCGCTCCAGTACGCCCGCGTCGATCAGCGCGCGGGCGCCGGACAAAGTCTCCTCGGCGGGCTGGAAAAGGAAGACCGTTGTCCCGCTCAACCGGTGCCGCAGCCGTGCCAGGACCCGGGCCACGCCGACGCCCACCGCCGTGTGGACGTCGTGGCCGCAGACGTGGGCCGGTGCGGGGCCCGTACCGACGATGTCCATGGGGGGCACCGCGTCCATGTCCGCCCGGTAGGCAACGGTCCGGCCAGGGCGCGAGCCCCGCAGGACACCGACGACTCCATGGCCGCCCACTCCGGTGGTGATGGTCAGCCCCGCCGCGCGCAACTCACGGGCCACCACAGCGGCCGTGCGCTTCTCCTGTCCCGGGGCCTCGGGGTGCCGGTGGATGTCGCGCCGCAGCCCGATCAGCGCGCGCTCCAGGCGGGCGGTCTCGGCGGCCACTGCCGACTGTTCCACCGGCCCCTTCCACTCACCGGCGATGGCCTTCCCCGTGCCCGCCCACGCCGTTGCCGCACCGGCCGCACCCGCACCGGCCGCACCCGCACCGGCTGCTGCCGCACCGGCCAGCAACGTACGGCGCGCGACGGCGCGTTCCATGAAACGACTCACCGTTCCCCCTTCGGCCCAAGTGGTTCTCCGGGATCCACGATCGCCACTCACCGGTGTCGCTGCCCATCCGGCGAGCCACCACTCGGTGGTGGGGGTAACCGCACCTTGATCAGGACGGGGGAGGGGTGGAGATGAGGTCGGGGAGGGCCCGTACGGACAGCACGGCCATGCGGGCCGGCCTTCCGAGCGGGAGCCCGCAACTGGCCGGGGCGGGTGCGCCATCGGTGCGCTGCTCCACCGTGACCCGCCAGGACCGGCCGTCCCGGTGCGCGACCGTGACGGCCCACGCCGGGGTGGCGGGCGCTTCGCGAGGGGCGGACGGCGGTACGGCTTCCGTGCGTACGGCATCGAGCGCGTCCGCCCGGTCCTCGCGTATCAGCTCCCGAACGGCGAGGTCGGCGGCCTGGGCCGGGCGTTCCCAGGCGGAGCGGCCCCGGCAGTGGTCCAGCAGGATGCGGCCCGAGCGCGCCGACTCCACGGCGTCCTTGACCAGCGGGGCGGAGGCCCGCCCGTAGGCGTAGCCGTAAGGGAGCACGAAGAGGGTGGGGGAGAAGCGGTGGCCGCCGATGTGGGTGATCTCCCACGCCTCGGTTCCGCTGGCGGTCAGTTCGGCGGCCAGCGGCCGGCCGAGGAGGGCGCAGCAGCGGTCACGCTTGCCGTTGGTGCAGACGAAGACCAGGGGATCGCCGGTGTACGGCTCCCAGAGCCCGTCGTGTTCGCCCGCGCCCAGCCGTGCGAAGTCGAGGGACAGCAGCGCTTCGGGGTCGGTGACGGCGGCGGTGCGCATCCAGGAGCGGCCCGGTGCGGTGTGTGCGAGGAAGGCGCGGCGGGCGGTGGAACCGTGGCAGTCGGCGTGGCGGCCCGGCCGTCGGATGAGGGCGGCGCGTACGCCCGTGCCGTCCGCGGCCGCTTCCAGGGCCCGCCCGATGCGGGGATCGAGATGGCTCTCGGTCAGCGCCTCGGTGCCCCAGGGGCCGGTCTGCTCGACGAGCAGCCAGGTCCGGGCGGTTGCCGAGGTGCCTGCGACGGGCTCGGCGGCATCGCGGGAAGCGGTTGCGCACGTGCTCACATAGGTAACCCTAACCTGTCGCGGAGCGACCGGAATCCAGCACCGGGATCATCGAAATCCGGGCTCGTGGTTGGGGGCGCCCGGTTCGGGGGGGCGGGGGCGCGGATTCTCAACGTCCAGGACGTGCAGCCGCCTTGGCGCCCCCCTGCCCCGCCCCCGTCTCGTCCTCCCCCGCTCACGGCATCGGCTGAGGCGGCCGCGGCCCTTGGTAGTGGCCGCTCGGGCGCATACGGAGCGGGCGTTCCGCGTACTCCTCCAGTGCGTGGGCGATCCAGCCGGCCGTGCGGGCCACCGCGAAGACCGTTTCGCCGGCTTCGGGGGTCATGCCGGCCGAGACGGTCAGGACGGCCAGTGCGAGATCGACGTTGGCGTGCAGGGCGGTGTGCCGGGCGGTGGTGGCGGCGACTTCGCGGGCCGCGGCCAGTGCCGGTCCGGCCTGCGGTACGTCCTCCAGGAGGCGGAACAGGGCGCGGGCGCGCGGGTCTTCGCCCTGGTAGACGCGATGGCCGAGGCCGGGCACCCGGCGGCCGGCGCGCAGATGGTCCGCGACCACGGCCGCCGCGCTGCCCCGGTCCAGCACCTCCAGCAGCATGCGGTGCGCGAGCCCGCTCGCGGCGCCGTGCAGGGGGCCGTCCAGCGCGCCGAATCCGGCCGACACGACGGCGTACGGATGCGCCCGCGCGGAGGCGGCCACCCGGGCGGCCAGGGTGGAGGCGGCGAGGTCGTGGTCGATCAGGAGGGTAAGTGCCGCGTCCAGCGCGCGAAGTGACGGCTCGTCGGGTCGTTCCGGAGTGAGGCGTGACCACAGGCGGCGGGGGAGTGGGGCCGAAGTGTGGCCGCCCGGGCTGCCCAGGTGCGGTAGGGCGTCCACGAGGACGGGGATCAGCGCGCGCGCCGTACCCAGGACGGCGTCCTCGGACAGGTCGAAGCGCAGCGGATCGGCGGAGGCCGCCGCCACCACCGCGACGCGCAGCCGGTCCATCGGGCCGCTGTGCGCGGGCAGCGCGCCGACGGCCCGGCGCGCGGCGGCGAGCGCGTCCTCCGGGGCGGTGAAGCGGACGCCGGGACGCAGAACGCCCGTCCAGAGCCAGTCGGCGACCTCTTCGTAGCCGTAACGGGAGGTCAGCTCGGATGTGTCCACGCCGCGGTAGTAGCAGCGGTCCTGGTCGATGAGGGTGATGCCGGTACGGATCGCCAGGTCGCCGCCCTGGGCGGCCGGTTCGCGGCGGGCGCCGCGCCGGGCGAGCGCGTCCACCTCCGCGGCGTCGAAGGTGCTGCCGCGTCCCCCGGGCTTCCGCCGGCTGGTCAGCTGGCCGCGGCTGACGTACGCGTACACCGTCTCGGGCTTCACGCCGAGCCGCTCGGCCGCCTCCCGGGTGCTCAGCCGCCGCTCGGCCCCGTCCCCGCCGTTCGCGCGGTGCCCCGTCCCGTGGTCCGCTCCGTGATCCGCCATGACGCCCATCGTATCGATGCGTCCAGGTGTCTATGTTGATTCAATCAATATTGACATCGATCGAGTCAACCATGGACAGTCAAGTCGACACCGACCGAGGCGCCGGTGATCCGGGACAGAGCAGAGAAAGGCAGTGAGCGCCATGTCGATCGCCGAACCGGGCATGACCGTCGACGTACCCCGCGGCCTCGCGGGCGTGATCGTCACCGAGACCGAACTGGGAGACGTACGGGGCGGGGAGGGCTTCTACCACTACCGCCAGTACTCCGCCGTGGAGCTCGCGCAGAGCCGTACCTTCGAGGACGTCTGGCACCTGATGCTCCGCGGCTCCCTGCCGGACGCGGAGCGCCGCGCCGCCTTCACGGCGGAGACCGCGCCCCTGCGCCACCTGCCCGACGCCGTACGGGACGCCCTGCCCGGCATCGCCCGCGCGAGCGCCCGCAGCGGCCCGCTCGCCGGCCTGCGCACCGCGCTCTCGCTGCTCGGCGCCGCCGCGGGCTTCCGGCCCCTGTACGACATCGACGCCGGGCAGCGCGGCGCGGACGCGCTCACCGCGAGCGCCGCCGTGCCCACCCTCCTCACCGCGCTGCACCGCCTCGGCCGGGGCCTGACGCCGGTCGAACCGCGGGACGACCTCCCCTACGCCGCCAACTACCTCTACATGCTCACCGGTGAGGAACCGGACCCCGAGCGCGCGAGCGCCATCGAGCGCTACCTGATCTCCACCGTCGACCACGGCTTCAACGCCTCGACCTTCACCGCCCGCGTCATCGCCTCCACCGGTGCCGACCTCGCGGCCTGCCTGGCCGGTGCGGTCGGCGCGCTCTCCGGACCGCTGCACGGCGGCGCGCCCAGCCGGGCCCTGGACGCCCTCGACGCCATCGGCACTCCGGACCGCATCGACCCCTGGATCCGCGAACGCGTCCGCTCGGGCGAGCGGATCATGGGCTTCGGGCATCCCGTCTACCGCACCGAGGACCCCCGCTCGCGGATGCTGCGGGACATCGCACGGGGCTTCGGCGGGCCGCTCGTGGACTTCGCGCTCCAGGTGGAGGAGCGGGTCGAGGCGCTCCTCGCCGAGCTGAAACCCGGCCGGGAACTGCACACCAACGTCGAGTTCTACGCGGGCGTGGTGATGGAGCTGTGCGGCCTGCCGCGGGAGATGTTCACCCCCACGTTCTGCGCCGCGCGGGTGATCGGGTGGAGCGCCAATATCCTGGAGCAGGCGGACGACTCGAAGATCATCCGTCCGGCGGCCCGCTATGTGGGTCCGCCCCCGCCGCAGCCGGTGCCCGCCGCGCTGAACTGACGGCGCACCGGACCGACGGCGCGCCGCCGCACCGACGTACGACGATGGAGGCGCCCCCTTGGCCCCGCAGGCCCCGCGACAGATTCCGGTCATCGTGCTCGCCGGATTCCTCGGTTCCGGCAAGACGACCCTGCTCAACCACCTGCTGGGCCGCAGCGGCGGCAGCCGCGTCGGCGCGGTCGTCAACGACTTCGGCAGCATCGAGATCGACGCCATGACGGTGGCGGGACAGGTCGACTCGATGGTCTCGCTGGGCAACGGCTGCCTGTGCTGCGCGGTGGACACCAGCGAACTGGACGAGTACCTGGAGCGCCTGGCCCGCCCGGCGGCCCGTATCGATGTGATCGTCATCGAGGCCAGCGGGCTGGCCGAGCCCCAGGAACTCATCCGCATGATCCTGGCCAGCGAGAACGACCGGATCGTCTACGGCGGGCTCACCGAGGTCGTCGACGCGGCCGAGTTCGCGGCCACCCGGGCCCGGCATCCGGAGATCGACCGGCATGTGGCCGTCGCCGACCTCGTGGTCCTGAACAAGGCCGACCGGATCGGGGCGGAGGAGCAGCGCGCCCTCCTGGCCACGCTCGCCGAGCTGAGCCCGGGAACGCCGGTGGTGCCGGCCGCGTACGGGCGGATCGACCCGGAGCTGTTCTTCGACCGCAAGCCGCGCGACGAGGCGGACGAGGCGGTGCGCCAGCTGTCCTTCGAGGATCTGATCCGGGCGGAGGCGGACGCGGAGGCCGCGGCGGGCGGGGAGGCGTCCGGGGAGCACGTCTGCGACGAGTGCTGCGGGCACGGGCAGCACCTCCATGCCGCCTACGAGAGCGTGGAATTCGTCTCGGACGCGCCGATGAACCCGCGCCGGCTGATGGCCTTCCTCGACAGCAGGCCCGCCGGGCTCTACCGGATCAAGGGCTTCGTCCACTTCGACGTACCGGAGAACCGGCAGAAGTTCGCCGTGCACGCGGTCGGCGACTTCCTGCGCTTCTACCCCTCGGCGTGGCAGCCGGACGAGGAGCGGCGCACCCAGCTCGTCCTGATCGGCAGCGGCGTCGACGCGGCGGCGCTGCGCAAGGAGCTCGCGGACTGCCGGGAGACGGGACCGGAGCGCGCCGAGCCGGACAGCATGTGGGGGGTGCTGCGGTACGTACCGTCGGGGGACGAGCCCGGGGACGCGGAGCCGGGGGAGCCCGGCGCACCCGATGGGCCCGCGGACTTCGCGGCGGAACAGCCCGAGGAATACGACGAGCTGTAGGGCACAGCGATTCCTCACAGCGGCACAGTGATCTCCCACACAGGACGGGGGCCCGGCCCGGCCATGCCGTCGCCGGGCCCCCGCCCTCACATCACCTCGCCCGCTACACCGGCCCCGCCAGCGCTGTGACCGGCTTCTGCAGCGGTACGCCCGAGCCGTCGCGCCGCGGGTCCGGGTCCGGCAGGGGGACCGGGGAGCCCTTGGCATCCGCGGCCCGTACCGGTGCGGAGCCGGCCCAGGCCAGCGACAGGCAGTCCTCGCCCTTCAGGAACCGCTGGCAGCGCACGCCGCCGGTCGCCCGGCCCTTGCGCGGATACTGGTCGAAGGGGGTGAGCTTGGCCGTCGAGACCGAGTCGTCGAGCGTGCCGTGCGAGCCGGAGACCGTGAAGACCATGGCGTCGGCGGCCGGGTCGACGGCCGAGAAGAAGATCACCTTCGCGTCCGGGCCCAGCTTGATGCCCGCCATGCCGCCCGCCGGCCGGCCCTGCGGCCGTACCTGCCCCGCCGGATAGCGCAGCAGCTGCGCCTCATTGGTGATGAAGACCAGGTCCTCCTCGCCCGTCCGCAGCTCCGCGGCGCCCACGATGCGGTCGCCGTCCTTGAGGGTGATGACCTCCAACTCCTCCTTGTGGGAGGGGTAGTCCGGCACCACGCGCTTGACGATGCCCTGCTGGGTGCCGAGCGCCAGGCCCGGCGAGGACTCGTCGAGCGTCATCAGGCAGATCAGCTCCTCGTCCTCCTGGAGGGAGAGGAATTCCGCGACCGGCGCGCCGCCCGACAGGTTCGGCGCCGCGACGGTGTCCGGCAGCTGCGGCAGGTCGACCACCTGGAGACGCAGCAGCCGGCCGGCGGACGTCACCGCCCCCACCTCGCCGCGCGTGGTGGCCGGCACCGCCGAGACGATCACGTCGTGCTTGACGCGCTTGGCCTCCGCGTCGAAGCTCACCTCGCCGTTGGCCGTACGGGCCAGCAGCCCCGTCGAGGACAGCAGCACCCGGCACGGGTCGTCGGCGACCTCCAGCGGCACCGACGCCACCGGGGCGCCCGCCGACTCCAGCAGGACGGTACGCCGGTCCGTGCCGTACTTCTTGGCCACCGAGGCCAGCTCGTTCGAGACCAGCTTGCGCAGCTCGGCGTCCGATTCGAGGATCTTCGTCAGCTTCTCGATGTCGGCCTTGAGGGTGTCGCGCTCGGACTCCAGCTCGATGCGGTCGAACTTGGTCAGGCGGCGCAGCGGGGTGTCGAGGATGTACTGCGTCTGGACGTCGCTGAGCCCGAAGCGGTCGATCAGCCGCTCCTTGGCCTGCGCGCTGTTCTCGCTGGAGCGGATCAGGCGGATGACCTCGTCGATGTCGACCAGGGCCGTCAGCAGGCCCTCGACCAGGTGGAGGCGGTCGCGCTTCTTGCCGCGCCGGAACTCGCTGCGGCGGCGCACCACGTCGAAGCGGTGGTCGACGTAGACCTCCAGCAGCTCCTTCAGGCCCAGCGTCAGCGGCTGGCCGTCGACCAGCGCGACGTTGTTGATGCCGAAGGACTCCTCCATGGCCGTGAGCTTGTACAGCTGCTCCAGGACGGCTTCCGGGTTGAAGCCGTTCTTGATCTCGATGACCAGGCGCAGGCCGTGCTCGCGGTCGGTGAGGTCCTTCACGTCCGCGATGCCCTGGAGCTTCTTCGCGCCCACCAGGTCCTTGATCTTGGAGATGACCTTCTCGGGGCCCACCGCGAACGGCAGTTCCGTGACGACCAGGCCCTTGCGGCGGGGGGTGACGTTCTCGATCGAGACGGTGGCGCGGATCTTGAAGGTGCCGCGGCCGGTCTCGTACGCGTCCCGGATGCCGCCCAGGCCCACGATCCGGCCGCCGGTCGGCAGGTCGGGGCCCGGCACGAACCGCATGAGCGTCTCAAGGTCCGCGTTCGGGTGCTTGATCAGGTGGCGGGCGGCGGCGATCACCTCGCCGAGGTTGTGCGGCGGCATGTTCGTCGCCATGCCGACGGCGATTCCGGACGCGCCGTTGACCAGCAGGTTCGGGTACGCGGCGGGGAGGGCGACGGGCTCCTGCTCCTGGCCGTCGTAGTTCGGCGCGAAGTCGACCGTGTCCTCGTCGATGGACTCCGTCATCAGGGAGGTGGCCGAGGCCATCTTGCACTCGGTGTACCGCATGGCGGCGGGCGGGTCGTCGTTGCCGAGCGAGCCGAAGTTGCCGTGGCCGTCGACCAGGGGCAGCCGCATGGAGAAGGGCTGCGCCATCCGCACCAGGGCGTCATAGATGGAGGCGTCGCCGTGCGGGTGGAGCTTACCCATCACCTCGCCGACGACGCGGGCGCACTTGACGTAGCTGCGCTCGGGGCGCAGCCCCATCTCGTTCATCTGGTAGAGGATGCGGCGGTGCACGGGCTTGAGGCCGTCGCGGGCGTCCGGGAGGGCGCGGGAGTAGATGACCGAGTACGCGTACTCAAGGAAGGAGCCCTGCATCTCGTCGACGACGTCGATGTCGAGGATCCTCTCCTCGAAGTCGTCCGGCGGCGGGGTCTTCGTGCTACGGCGGGCCATCGCGGCTGCGGCTCCTTCGCTTGCGTCCTGCTGCTTGCCGATGCTGGATCACGTTCGGGTCTTGTGCGGACCATTGTGGCCCGCCCCACTGACAACGCCGACCGCGACCCTCCCCGGGCCGCCGGACGGGTCGGCGGCGAAGTCCGCTCGTACGAGGCAGCCCGGACGGGAACTTCGCCATAGCCCGACGCGCTTGCATACAGTGACAGAACTTCCTCGCAAGCGGATCGAAGGGACGTACATGCCCATGGGTCACACGGCCACAGAACAAGCCGGCTCCGGCGGCCTGACAGCGACCGAGCACCGGCTGGCCAACGGCCTGCGCGTGGTGCTCTCCGAAGATCATCTGACCCCGGTCGCCGCGGTCTGCCTCTGGTACGACGTCGGCTCGCGCCACGAGGTCAAGGGCCGCACGGGCCTGGCCCACCTCTTCGAGCACCTGATGTTCCAGGGATCCGCCCAGGTCAAGGGCAACGGCCACTTCGAACTGGTCCAGGGTGCCGGCGGCTCCCTGAACGGCACGACCAGCTTCGAGCGCACCAACTACTTCGAGACCATGCCCGCCCACCAGCTGGAGCTCGCGCTGTGGCTGGAGGCCGACCGCATGGGCTCCCTGCTGACGGCGCTGGACGAGGAGTCCCTGGAGAACCAGCGCGACGTCGTCAAGAACGAGCGCCGCCAGCGCTACGACAACGTCCCCTACGGCACGGCCTTCGAGAAGCTGACGGCCATGGCGTACCCGGAGGGCCACCCGTACCACCACACGCCCATCGGCTCGATGGCCGACCTGGACGCCGCCTCCCTGGAGGACGCGCGGGCCTTCTTCCGTACGTACTACGCGCCCAACAACGCGGTGCTGTCGATCGTCGGCGACATCGACCCCGAGCAGACCCTCGCCTGGGTGGAGAAGTACTTCGGCTCCATCCCGGGCCACGAGGGCAAGCAGCCGCCCCGGGACGGCTCCCTCCCGGACGTCATCGGCACGGAGCTGCGCGAGGTCGTCGAGGAGGACGTCCCGTCCCGCGCCCTGATGGCCGCCTACCGCCTCCCGCAGGACGGCACCCGCGAGGCCGACGCCGCCGACCTGGCGCTGACGGTGCTCGGCGGCGGCGAGTCCTCGCGCCTGTACAACCGGCTGGTGCGCCGCGACCGCTCGGCCGTGGCCGCGGGCTTCGGCCTGCTGCGGCTGGCCGGCGCCCCCTCGCTCGGCTGGCTGGACGTGAAGACCTCCGGCGGCGTCGAGGTGCCGGACATCGAGCGCGCCGTGGACGAGGAGCTGGCCCGCTTCGCCGAGGAGGGCCCGAGCCCCGAGGAGATGGAGCGCGCGCAGGCCCAGTTGGAGCGCGAGTGGCTGGACCGGCTCGCCACGGCCGCCGGGCGCGCCGACGAACTGTGCCGTTACGCGGTCCTGTTCGGCGACCCGCAGCTCGCCCTGACCGCCGTGCGGCGCGTCCCGGACATCACCCCGCAGGAGGTGCAGGAGGTCGCCAAGGCCCGGCTGCGCCCCGACAACCGCGCGGTCCTCGTGTACGAGCCGACCGAGCCGACCGCCGCCGAGGACAACGACGAGGAGGCGGCCCAGTGAGCGACGCCGTCAGCAGCACGATGACCTTCCACCCGCAGCCGGCCGGCGGCGAGCCCAAGCCGTGGGCCTTCCCCGCCCCCGAGCGCGCGCAGCTGCCCAACGGCCTGACGGTCCTGCGCAGCCACCGCCCCGGTCAGCAGGTCGTCGCCGTCGAGATCGACATCGTCGCGCCCCTGGAGGCCGAGCCCGAGGGCCTGGACGGCGTCGCCACGATCATGGCGCGGGCCCTGTCCGAGGGGACCGACAAGCACGATGCCGAGCAGTTCGCCGCCGAGCTGGAGCGCTGCGGCGCCACCCTGGACTCGCACGCCGACCACCCCGGCGTCCGCGTCTCCCTGGAGGTCCCGGCCTCCCGGCTGGACAAGGCGCTCGGCCTGCTCGCCGACGCCCTGCGCGCGCCCGCCTTCCCGGACGGCGAGGTCGAGCGCCTGGTGGGCAACCGCCTCGACGAGATCCCGCACGAGCTGGCCAACCCGGCCCGGCGCGCCGCGATGGCCCTGTCCAAGGAGCTGTTCCCGGCCGACTCGCGGATGTCCCGGCCGCGCCAGGGCACCGAGGAGACCGTCTCCCGTATCGACGCCGCGGCCGTCCGCGCCTTCTACGAGGCCCACGTCCGCCCCGCGACGGCCACCGCCGTCATCGTCGGCGACTTCACCGGCGTCGACGTGGACGCGGCCCTGGCGGAGAGCCTCGGCACGTGGACGGGTTCGCCCGCCGAGCCGGTCAGGGCCAGCCCGATCTCGGCCGACGACACCGGCCGCGTGGTGATCGTCGACCGCCCCGGCGCCGTACAGACCCAGCTGCTCATCGGCCGCATCGGTCCGGACCGGCACGACCGTGTCTGGCCCGCGCAGGTCCTCGGCACGTACTGCCTCGGCGGCACCCTCACCTCCCGCCTGGACCGGGTGCTGCGCGAGGAGAAGGGCTACACCTACGGGGTGCGCGCCTTCGGCCAGGTGCTGCGCTCCTCGGCCGACGGCGACGGCGCCGCGATGCTCGCCATCAGCGGCTCGGTGGACACCGCCTCCACCGGCCCGGCGCTGGAGGACCTGTGGAAGGTGCTGCGCACCCTCGCGGCGGAGGGCCTGACGGACGAGGAGCGGGACGTGGCCGTCCAGAACCTGGTCGGTGTCGCGCCCCTGAAGTACGAGACCGCGGCGGCGGTCGCCGGCACCCTCGCCGACCAGGTCGAGCAGCAGCTCCCGGACGACTACCAGGCGCAGCTCTACCTCCGGCTGGCGCGGACCGGCACGGTCGAGGCGACCGCCGCGGCCGTCAACGCCTTCCCGGTGGACCGGCTGGTGACCGTCCTGGTGGGCGACGCGGCCGAGATCGAGGAGCCCGTCAAGGCGCTCGGCATCGGCGAGGTGACGGTGGTCAAGGGCTGACGGCCCGTCACGGGCGTCGCCCGGCCCCGGCGGCCGGCGGGTCATGATCCGTCCGGGTGACGCGATGTCATGAAGCGGATCCAGTGGTGCGCCCGCGCCACTGGATCTTCTTTATGTCCCAATTGCGGGGGGTGGTTGCGTGATGGACGTGTGGCGTACGGCACAAAAGCGGGGTTCTGTTTGCCGTTCGAAAGTGGCCCCGTTTAGCGTCGATCCGGCTGTCCGCGGGATCACCGCCGCAACCGCGGCACGGACAGTCATCGCCGAGTCCCCGTACGGCGCGAGCCAGGGGAGCCGGGGACCCACGTCCCTTGGGGTGAATCGGACGCCTTCCCGGAGGCGCCCGTAGGAGACCTTCCTGCTCCGAACCCGTCAGCTAACCCGGTAGGCGAGAGGGAAGGAAAGGACACAGCCAGCCCATGGCGTTCACCCGTGGCACCGGGAAGCACCGTGGTCCGAGCCGCAGCGCTCGGGCGACCCGCAACCTGGCGGGCATAGCCACGCTCGCCGCCTCCGGCGTCGTCGCCACCGTCGCCTCCCCGGCGCTGGCGGCAGGAAACCCGGACGAGGCGAACACCCACGACACCGGCTTCCACCAGGCCGTCGTCCTCGGCGACGAGCTCGCCGAGCAGGTCGAGGCGCAGGCCGACGCGCAGCAGGAGGCCGCCGACGCGGCCGCCGCGCAGGCCAGGGCCGAGGCCGAGGCACGTCAGCAGGCCGCGGAGGCCAAGCGCAAGGCCGAGGCCGAGGCCAAGAAGCAGCGGGAGGCCGAGGAGCGCGCCGCCCGCGAGGCCGAGCGCAAGCGCCTGCTGACGTACGTCGCCCCCGTCGACGGCTCCTACGTCTCCACCAGCTACAAGGCGTCCAGCGGCCTGTGGTCCTCCGGCAGCCACACCGGCATCGACTTCCACGCCGACTCCGGGACCACCGTCCACGCCGTGGGCTCCGGCACCGTCGTCGAGGCCGGCTGGGGCGGCGCGTACGGGAACAACGTCGTCATCAAGATGAACGACGGCACCTACACCCAGTACGGCCACCTGTCGTCCATCAGCGTCTCGGTCGGCCAGACCGTCACGCCGGGCCAGCAGATCGCCCTGTCGGGCAACACCGGCAACACCACCGGGCCGCACCTGCACTTCGAGGCCCGCACCTCGGCCCAGTACGGCTCCGACATGGACCCGGTCGCCTACCTGCGCTCGCACGGCGTCAACGTCTGACGTACACCCCGTCCCCACCCGGTGCCCCGGCCCTCACGGCCGGGGCACCGGCGTTTCCGGAATCACCGGCCCGCCGGTGCCGTGTTTCCCGGCTGGCCAAAAAATATCCATGAATGCGCCGCGGCCGTCGGAAATCCCGTCCCCGTCGAATAGAGTCACGTCGAATGCCGCCGCCCGGCGGCAATAGGCGGACGTTTCCCGGGAATGACGGCGGAGGCACGGACGATGCGAGGCCATATTTCCGCGCATGCGGTGTGCACGGCGATGCGGGACGACATCGTATCCGGCGTCCTCCCGCCGGGCAGCCGGCTGATCGAGGAGTTGCTGGCCGGCCGGTACGGAGTCTCCCGCGTCCCCGTGCGCGAGGCGCTGCGCACACTGGAGTCGGAGGGCTTCGTCACCATCCGGCACCACGCGGGCGCCTGCGTGGCCGCGCCCACGGAGCGCGAGGCGGCCGACCTCCTGGACATCCGCGGCCTGCTGGAGCCGCTGGGCGCGGCCCGCGCCGCCGCCCGCCGCACCGCCGCCCATCTGAAGGTGCTGCGCGGCATCGTCCGGCTGGGCCGGGAGCGCGCCCGGCACGGCCAGCGCGCCGAGCTGCGCCAACTGGACGGCTGGTTCCACGAGACGCTCGCCCAGGCGTCCGGCAGCGCGAGCCTGGCGGCGCTCCTCACCCAGCTCCGGCGCAAGATCGACTGGATGTACGCGGTCGAGCCGGCGGCCCGCGAGGAGCGCTCCTGGGAGGAGCACGGCGCGGTGCTGGACGCGGTGAGCCGGGGCGACGCGGAGCGGGCGCGCACCCTGATGGCGGCGCATGTCGAGCGCTCGCGCGGGGCGTACATGCTGCGGGCCGAAGTGCCGGGCCCGGCCGTGAGGACCCCGAAACAGCCCGTCAACACGGTGAGCGAACGGAATTAACACATCCGCCGTATACAAGAGCGGGACACGGATTCTTCGAAAGGGCGGCAGCAGCGCGGATGGGGAGCGCCCGGGAAATCGCGCGCCCCAGATATCACGCGCTGCGGTGAATTGCCGTACGGAATTCTCCGGCCGGGCCTGCCCGAATCCGGCGCGCACGGCAGCCGATAAGGCCCCACCCGTATCGCGGTAAGGCCCCCATGGCCGTACCGGAACGCGTGAGAAGGCAAAAGCAACGGCCCCGCCCGGCGCCGGTCCACCCGGTCACCGCGGCGGGGCCGCGCGCACCTCGATCCGCGAAGCGGTTCAGACGGTCTCCGGGAGCTCCTCAAGGCCCTCGGCGACCAGCTTGGCGAGACGGTCGAGCGCGGCGTCGGCGCCCTCGGCGTCGGAGGCCAGCACGATCTCCTCGCCGCCCTGGGCGCCGAGGCCCAGCACGGCCAGCATGGAGGCCGCGTTGACCGGGTTGCCGTCGGCCTTGGCGATCGTCACCGGAACCCCGGAGGCGGTGGCAGCACGAACGAAGATCGAGGCGGGGCGGGCGTGCAGACCCTCGGCCCAACCGACATTGACGCGGCGCTCAGCCATGGTGTTGCCCTTCAAGTCGTCGAAGTTGTCTAGACCAGTGTCTCATGATGCCGGGAGTGCTCCGGCAGGCCGCGGCGGGGTGCGCCACCGGCCGTCGGCACGCTACCTGCTGGTCACGGACGTACGGCCGAAACGTCCGCCATCCGGAACCGCCGGCCGCGGCCGGGGCCGCCCGGACCCCCGCGGCGGCGCGTGCCGAGCCGGTTGTCGGTGGTGGGTCGTACGCTGTGCCCCATGCACAGCACGTCGGACAGCGCCAGCGTCTACCCGGCCCACTGGGAAGCCGATGTCGTGCTGCGCGACGGCGGCACCGCCCGTATCCGCCCCATCGCCCCCGACGACGCCGAGCGCCTGGTCTCCTTCTACGAGCAGGTCTCGGACGAGTCGAAGTACTACCGCTTCTTCGCGCCCTACCCCCGCCTGTCCGACCGCGACGTGCACCGCTTCACCCACCACGACTACGTGGACCGGGTCGGCCTGGCCGCCACCGTCGGCGGCGAGTTCATCGCCACCGTCCGCTACGACCGCATCGACGAGCGCGGCCGCCCCGCCAAGGAGCCCGGCGCCGACCAGGCCGAGGTCGCCTTCCTGGTGCAGGACGCCCACCAGGGTCGCGGCGTGGCCTCCGCGCTCCTGGAGCACATCGCCGCGGTCGCCCGCGAGCGCGGCATCCGCCGGTTCGCCGCCGAGGTGCTGCCCGCCAACACCAAGATGATCAAAGTCTTCACGGACGCCGGGTACACCCAGCAGCGCACCTTCGAAGACGGTGTGGTGCGCCTGGAGTTCGACCTGGAGCCCACCGAGCAGTCCATGGCCGTCATGCGCGGCCGCGAGCAGCGCGCCGAGGCCCGCTCCGTACAGCGCCTGCTCGCGCCCGGCTCGGTCGCCGTCGTCGGCACCGGCCGCGCCCCCGGCGGCGTCGGCCGCTCCGTTCTGCGCAACCTCCGCGACTCCGGCTTCACGGGCCGGGTCTACGCGGTCAACCACGCCTTCCCCGAGGGCGGCACCCGCCTCGACCCCGAGGGCGTGCCAGGACACCGCTCGGTGGCCGAGATCCCCGAGCCCGTCGATCTCGCGGTGCTCGCGGTGCCCGCCGCCCAGGTCCCCGGCGTGGTCCGGGACTGCGGCGAGCACGGCGTGCGCGGCCTGGTGATCCTCTCCTCCGGGTACGCCGAGTCCGGGCCCGAGGGCCGCGAGCGGCAGCGCGCCCTGCTGCGCCAGGCCCGCTCGTACGGCATGCGCCTGATCGGCCCGAACGCCTTCGGCCTGATCAACACCGCCCCCGAGGTCCGGCTGAACGCCTCGCTCGCCCCGCAGATGCCCGGCGCCGGGCGCATCGGCCTGTTCACCCAGTCCGGCGCCATCGGCATCGCCCTCCTCAGCGGCCTGCACCGGCGCGGCCCCGGCGACGGCTCGATCGCCGGCATCTCCACCTTCCTGTCCGCCGGCAACCGCGCCGACCTCTCCGGCAACGACCTCCTCCAGTACTGGTACGACGACCCGGCCACCGACGTCGCGATCCTCTACCTGGAGTCGATCGGCGACCCCCGCAAGTTCATGCGCCTGGCCCGCCGGACCTCCGCCGTCAAGCCCGTCGTCGTCGCCAAGGGCGCCCGCCACACCGGCACCGCCCCGCTCGGCCACACCGTCCCCACGGTCCGCATTCCCGACAGCACGGTCTCCGCGCTGATGCGCCAGGCCGGCGTGATCCGCGTGGACACCGTCACGGAGATGGCCGACGCCGGGCTGCTGCTGGCCTCCCAGCCGCTGCCGGGCGGCCCCCGCGTCGCCATCCTCGGCAACTCCGAAGCGCTCGCCCTGCTGACGTACGACGCCTGCCTCACCGAAGGTCTGCGCCCGCTGCGCCCGCACGTCCTCGACGCCGCGGCCACCCCGGCGGACTTCTGCACGGCCCTGGCCGCCGCCCTGGCCAACGGCCTCTGCGACGCCGTCGTCGTCACGGCCATCCCCTGGGTGGGGGAGGAAGGCGTCGCCTCCCCGGGCGAGGGCGCCGACCTCGCCGCCGCGCTCCGTGAGGCCACCGCGTCGGCGGTGCCCGCCAAGCCGGTCACCGTCGTCCACCTGGCCATGGACGCCCTCGCCGACGCGCTCGCCGCCCCGCCCCCGGCCGCCGCCCCGGCGGCGCCGGCGGAAGCCCCGCAGCCCCCGTCCGGCACGCCCGACGGCCCCCCGACCGCCCCGCTCATACCGGTCTATCCCGCCGCCGAGCGCGCCGTCCGCTCGCTCGCCCAGGCCGTGCGGTACGCCAAGTGGCGCCGGGACTCCGCCGACCCGGGCCGCGTCCCGGAGTACGAGGACATCGAGGAGAGCGCCGCAGGCGAAGACATCGACCGGCTCCTCGACGAGCTCGCGCAGCACGCCGACATCACCCGCTCCGTCCCGCTCCCCGCCGACGACGCCCACGCCCTCCTGGCCCGCTACGGCATCCACGTCCGTCCCGCCCACCCGGCCCCCGACCCGGAC
>NZ_LGCW01000014.1:0-102510 GCF_001279365.1 Streptomyces sp. NRRL F-5755
GGCGGTGGGGGGGGGGGGGAGACGTTCAGGGGTGGGCGGGGGTGCGTTGGACCACGTAGCGGCGGCGTTCGTGGAGGCCGACGACGCGGGCGCCTTCGGTGAGCAGGTCGCCCAGGGTTTCCCGTACGGCCAGCCGCCAGGCCCGGGCGGCACCGGGGTCGGTGCGGCGCAGGGCTTCGATGTCGTCGGGCAGGTCGATGAGTACGGTCTCGGCGTCGGTCTTGGCGATCTCCGGGCGGCCTTCGCGGTTGAGGACGCGGTGAGCGGCGCCGGTGGGGAGCTCGGTCACCTCAAGCGCCGAAGGCGCGGGGCCGGGCGGGGAGGGTACTGTCCGCGTGCGGGTGGGGGCTCCTGGCGGGGTGGGCTCGGTGAGGTACCAGGCGGCCAGTACCCGGTCGGACTCGTCGCCGCCGTTGATCGCGTCGTCCATCGCGCCGTAGAAGGAGGTCAGGTACTCCTCCGGGCGCGCGCCGAGTTTGACCAGGTTGAAGTAGGCGTTGCGGCGGATGAGCGGGTCGTAGGTCCAGGTGATGCGCGTCAGGCGGCGGGCCAGTGCCCACTGCCGCTGGTGCAGCTTGAGGGCGAGGCCCACGCCGCGTCCCATGACGGCGCCGGTGATGTGCGAGTGGAGGCTGGTGCCTATGGGTTCGCCGAGGAAGGCGACGGACGCCCCCACCAGCCGGCCGCCCTCGTACGCTCCGGCCACATAGTTGCCCGCGTGGGAGAGGGCCCGCATGATCTCGCCGGAGATCGGCGAGTCACCGGGTTCGCTCCCCCAGATGTCCGCGTAGAGAAGGCTGACGGCCTCGAAGTCCTCCATGAGGTGGAGTTCCCGGACGGTCGCCCCGCTCATCGCAGTGCTCCCACAAGCTGGGCCAGGAGCCGGGCGCGGGCCGGCATCGCGGCGGTGACGACGTGTTCGTGGTCGGCGTGCGCGCCGTCGCCCACCGCGCCGAGGCCGTCGAGCGTGGGGCAGCCGACACCGGCGGTGTAGTTGCCGTCGGAGGCGCCGCCGACGGCCGCCTGCCGCAGCGGGCCGAGGCCGAGCCGTACGGCCTGTTCGGTGGCCAGGGCGAAGAGTTCCGCGGAGGCGCCGGGGCTCAGGGGCGGCCGGTTGGGGCCACCGTCGACCTCCACCCGGGCGCCGGGAACCCACGGTTCGAGAGCCCTGATGAACTGGTCGACCGCTTCCTGCGCCGTGGCGTTCGGCACGCGCACGTCCACGCTCAGCGCGGCCCGCGCGGGCACGGTGTTGTTCGAGGTGCCGGCCTTCATCAGGGTGGGAGTCACGGTCGTCCCTGGTCCGGTGGAGGCGATGACGGTGTCGGCGACGCCTTCCAGGGCGAGGAGCTGATGGGCGAGTTCGGTGGCCGCGTTGACGCCCTTCTCCGGCTCCAGCCCGGAGTGGGCGGCGCGCCCGTGAACGGCGATGTCGTAGAGGGACACGCCTTTACGGCTGGTCTTCAGGGCTCCGCCGGGTGCCGAGGGCTCCAGGACGAGCGTGGCCGAGCACTGGCGCGCGATGTCCTCGATGAGCGCGCGAGAGGTGGCCGAGCCGGTCTCCTCGTCGCCGGTGACGAGCACACAGAGGCCGTCGAGGGAGGGCAGCGAGGCGAGGGCGTGGAACATCTGGACCAGCCCGGCCTTCATGTCGAAGACCCCGGGGCCGCGGGCGATGCCCTGCTCCACCGACCAGGGGTGGGTCTTGAGGGAGCCGATCGGCCAGACGGTGTCGTGATGTCCCAGCAGCAGGATGCGCGGGGTGCCGAAGGTCCACTGCACGTGGGTGACGCCCTCGATGTCCAGCGTCCGGGGCGAGGCGCCGAGCAGCCGGCGGCCCTGCGCGGCGACGACCTGGCCGCTGCGGGCCACGGCCGCGTGGTCGTCCGAGAAGGACTCGCAGGAGACGAGTTCTTCGAGGTCGGCGAGCATGGTGGTCAGGGAGGGGGTGGGCGGGGTCTGATCTGCGGTCGGTGTGGGGGCCGCTTGTGCGGGGTGGTGTGGCACGGGGTGAGGTCTCCGGGGAGGTGAGGGTTCAGTGGGTTGGCGGGCCGAAGGGCCCGTAACGGGGCATTTACGGCAGGCTGGGGTGCCGCGTGGCGTCGAACACGCAGGTCGGAGCCACGTCGGGGGTGAGGAGGTGTGGGGAAGTTGAGCGGGCTTCAGCCCGTGCATGCGCTCAGGCAGACGTCATTGATCAGGAGCCCATATACGTGCTCATGAGCCGCCGCATGTTCCCTCCGAGAACCTTCAGGACGTCCTCCTCGGGCAGGCCCCGGCGGACCATCGCCTCGGTGACCAGCGGCATGCCGGCCGGGCCTTCCAGGCCGGGGAAGTCGAACAGGGGGTCTTCGTCGTCGGCGTTCTCGCAGCAGGGCGGGGTGACGTCCGCCATGACTTCACGGATGAAGTCCGATCCGAGGCCGACATGGTCGATCCCGGCCACGGAGATGACATGTTCGATGTGGTCGACGACCCGGTCGACGCTCACCTTCGCCTCGTCGTCGGTGAGAAAGTCCGGTACGAAGTTCACGCACACCATGCCGCCGGTGCCGGCCACCCCCCGGATCTGGTCGTCGGTGAGGTTGCGGTGGTGATCACGCAGGGCGCGGGCGCAGGAGTGGGTGGCGATCAGCGGGCGGGTGGCGAGTTCCAGTACATGGCAGACGCCGCTCGCCCCCAGGTGGGAGATGTCGAAGAGCATGCCCAGACGTTCCATCTCCCGCAGCGCCCGGACGCCGGGGGTGGTCAGCCGACTGCCGGTCGCGTCCTCCCGGCTGCCGTCCGCGAGCGGCGTACGTCCCCAGTGGGCGATCGAGGCGATCCGCACGCCGAGCCGGAACAGGGTGGAGAAGAGTTCGACGGAGGCGTCGATGCCCGGCGCGCTCTCCAGAGCGAGCACCAGGGCGATCTTGTGCTCGGCGAGGGCCACGTCGATGTCGGCACCGTTGCGGCACAGAGCGACTTGATCAGCGTTGGCCTCGGCGAGGACGTGGGCGCACTCGATCATGCGGAGGGTCTGCCGGAGCGCCCCCTCGGGTCGGTACTGATCGTCGATGAACACCGGCAGGACCTGGATATCGATGCCGCCCTCGCGCAGCTGAGGCAGCCACCGCTCCCGGAAGAAGCTGCCCCACTTCGCCGGGGAGCGGGCGGCAACAGCCATGAGGAGGTCATTGTGGGCATCGGCGACGAGGGCGCGGTGATGCAGGTCCACAGACACGACGGTGCCTTTCGTACGGGAGGGAGAGAGGGAGGAGTCGAGGCCCGGCGGTTCGCCTGGGTATCCGTCCTCACCCACGCCTCCGGGCGACTCGATGAACTGCGTCGCAGCGTATGCAGGACGATCCCCGGGTTCTTTGTCCGAGGGAACGAACTTGGGGGTCACCTCTTGGCCGTACGGACAATGCCAGGGTGTGGAGCCCAGGGGGATTCCGCGCCGTCACCAGCCCGGGCATCACCAACCCGTACGGCGTCCCTCGCCTTGGATACGCAGAACCGCCGCGCTTCGGCCCTCGGCCCACGCCGACCGGATCGACGAAGGTACCGGGGCGGGTCGCGCCGGACTGGTTCAGGATGGCGCCGCCGTACGGCCAGTTGAGGGTGACGGTGCTCGGCCTGTCCGCGGAGCGGCGCAGGCCCCACGCCTCGCCGGACTTGCTGATCAGGCGGACACCGGGAAAGCCGTGCAGGATGCAGGGGCGCCCACTGGTGTTCGGGTACCGGTGGGTGCGGGCGCCTGCTCGGGGCGCAGCCTACTTGTCGCGCGAGCCCTCGGCCGCGGCAAGTACCGCACGGACACCGTCGCGGGCCTGGCGGGTGGCCTCCGCGCCCAGGAGCGAGGAGGTCACCATGGCCCCTTCGATCATGATGTGGATCTGCGCGGCGACGCCACGAGGGTCGGCGTGGTCCGCGGCGAGCTCGGTCAAGTAGTCACGGAGCAGGGACTTGTGTTCCTGTACCGCCTCGGCCACGAGCGGGTGGCGCTCGTGGCTGTGCCCGCCGAGTTCGGCCCAGGCGTTGACGAAGGCGCAGCCCCGGAACTCCGGCGTGTCGACGGATTCCTGCATGTGGTCGAACGCCGCGAGCAGTCGGGCCCGCGAACCGGCCGGGGGCGGAGCGGACCGCTCGACGGACTCGGCGAGCTGGGCGCGCAGTCGCTGCCCGTGGGCCCGCAGGTAGGCGGCCACGAGGTGGTGCTTGGAAGGGTAGAGCTTGTACAGGCGCGCCAGTGACACCTCGGCGCGGTCGCGGATCTGGTTCATCCGCACCGCGTGGATGCCGTACTGGTAGAAGAGTTCTTCCGCGGCCTCAAGTACGCTCGATCGCCCCTCGTCGCCGTCCACCGCCGTCAACCCCGAGCCTCCCCTTCGCCTAGAACCGTGGTTCTAGTGTACGTGCGCGGCGTCCGGGGTGAACCACTGGCCGCACGGCGCGACGAGAGGGGTGATCCCGAGTTCCCTGGAGCGCTTCTCGAAGCGCTCGACCGCGTGCGGGGTCTCCAGGTAGATGGGCGGTTTGTGCAGCGTGCCGTAATGAATGGGGACTGCGACACGGGCGCCCAGTATGTGGGCCGCGACCGCGGCCTCTTCCGGCAGCATGACGGCAGGGAAGGGGCTCGGCGGCTGCAGGTGGGGCAGCTCGACCATCGCGCCGTTGATGGGTACGAAGGCGATGTCCACCGGGCCGAACCGGCGCGCGATCGACCACCAGTGGCCGTGGAACATGGTGTCGCCGCCGTGGAAGACGCGCACGCCGTCGCACTCGACGACCCAGCCGAGCTGCGGGTCCCCCAGCCCGTCGATCCCCGGCCCCGCCCCGATACGGAACGGGCCGACGCGGCGTTCCTCCCACGGCCGCACCACCTCGGTCGCGACGTCGTGTTCGCGGAACAAACCTTCCGCCTCACAGGTCCATTTGAGGTCGTCGTCCGGTCCGGTGACCGGTTCGGGCCGGTACACCGGCGCGCCGGGGGCGAGCGCCCTGCGGATCGCCACCGGGTCGGCGTGGTCGGAGTGCAGGTGCGTCACCAACGCCGCGGCCGTCTCCCCGGGGCGGGAGGCCGCGGGGAACCTCTCGTCCGAGAACAGCGGCGCGGCGTCCTCGATGAGATCGATGACCAGCGTCCGGCCGGCATGTTCGAGCTCCACGCCGGCCCACCCCAAACGTCGCAATCGCACGGCGTCTCCTTTGCTTGACGGGTCGGCGGACGGGCGGCCCGCCCCGGCGCACGAGGCAGGCACGCCCTCTAGAACGACCGTTCTTAGAACGACCATTCCCACCGTAGCAGAATGGTCGTTCTAGCTTGGGAGAGCGGGCCGTTCGCCCTCATCTGCCGGAGACGAGCCCGGCCAGGTGGTGCAGCGAGTTGGTGAGGTGGTCCGGCTCGAACGGCGGGAACCGCAGATACTCCCGGATGGACTGCGGCACCGCCGACCAGTCGTAGGTGAGCGTGACCTCGGTCTCGGACGGACCGAGCGGCGCGAGGTCGTACCGCCAGAACCAGCCGCCGAACTCCAGGCGGCCGTCGTCCTTTTCCTGCCCCGTCAGCCAGCCGATGGCGCGCGGCGGGTCGAGTACCTGCACCTTGTTGGCCACCTGGTAGTCACCGTTCGGATGGTCGGCGTGGTACATGGCCATCCGGAAGATCTGCCCCGCCCCGGTCAGCGGCGCCCGGTCGACAGCTTCCTGGACCCAGCCCGTGCCGTCGATCGCCGCATGCGTCACCGGATCCGCCAGCACCGCGAACACTTTCGCCGCGGGCGCGGCGACGGTCAGGGTGGCGCTCACGTTCTCCTGGTCCATGGGTGCACGCTCCTTGTGGTTTTGCTCGGGCCTTCCGTAGATGTGATTACTGCACCATCGCGCGGTGCTCGCGGCCGAGATGCTCGGCGGCCAATACGCCCCGCGGCACGGCAGAGGTCGGTAGGCAGCCAGCGCCATCAGGAAAGCGAGCCGAGGACCAACAGAGCCCAAACAGTTCAAGGGTTGATGGCGTGTTCGACGAACTCCCCGCAGGAGCGGAACCCCAAACGGCGATAAACGGGCTCACCGTCGGCGGACGCCTGCAAGACCGCGATGCCGTTACCTCGGTCGCGGGCGGCGCGTAGTGCCGCGAGCGTGATGGCACCTCCGTATCCACGTCGACGGTGGGCGGCCAGGGTGCAGATGTTGTAGATCCCGGCTACCCCGGCGTGATGGAACACTTCGGCCGAACAGACCGGACGGCCCTCCACGTAGCCGACCAGGTACCGGGCCGGGCAGTGCGCGGCCAGTGCCTGCGGGGCGGCCTGGGTGAAGAAGCGGCGGACGGTGTCGGCGGGCGGGTCCCAGTTCGCGGCGAGGACCGTGGCGTAGTCGGTGAGCTGTTCGGGCGTGGTCACCGTCTGGATGTGCAGTCCTTGGGCGGCGGGCGGTGGCAGGGTGTCGTCCAGCTCGGCCCACATGGCCGTCTCGCGTTCGGACGCCGGCAGGCCGGCGGCCGTCAGGCGGGCGGTGAGGTCCGGTGGTGTCGAGGCAGGCCCCACCCACCAGGAGAAGCGGCGGCCGGTGCGGGCCGGCGTCCGAGCGGTTTCGGTGATACGGGCCGGTGCGGTGGCGGTGGCGAAGCGGGCCGCGGCGACGATGTTGAACGTGTCGTCGTCCAGGCCGCTGTCGGCGACCAGGAGGTCACCCGTCTCCGTGACGGTCGCGCCGGTCATGCTCCGATGCAGATGACAGGCATGTTCCGCCAGGTTCCGTTCCATCCTGTCCATCAGGTCGGCTTCAGCGGGGAAATGGGTGTTCACAGCGGACCACCCCAGCATGACCAGACGAAGGACGCACGTGATTTTGGGCCGTCCGCCGACGGTGTCGCGCCGGCGACCGGCACATTCGCCACATGCTTCAGATGCGGGCCCTCCACAGGTCGCGCAGCAGGGCGATCTCGGCCATGTGGTGGATGAATTCGAGGCAGGTGCCCGACAGTACGGCGATGAAGGGGTTGTCGGGGTCGGAGCTGTACGGGTACTGCGAGAAGCCGACCGTGTCGAGTTGCTCGTCGGTGACGGCGCCCACGCTGTCGCGCCAGCGGTCGATCAGTTCCCAGAAGCGTTCGACCGCCACGGCGGCGGAGGGACTGAATTCGACGAGCAGTTTCGGCTCGTGACGCCGTTCGCCGAAGGTCCACTCCCATTGGCCGGCCAAGTGGAAGTGGAGGTGCCCCAGGCGCCACGCGATGGTGGTGACGGGTGCCGCGTCGGGTTCCGGCACACCGGTGTGGGCGAGGACCTGCTCGACCCGTTCGACGCTGACACTCCAGTCGTCGGCGATCTTGGTGACGGGCATACCGCCGGCGGCCTGCCGGGCGATCTCGGCGTACTCGCTCGCCAGGATGTCCGGGGCGCCCAGGTCGAGCAGCCATTCGCCCGGCCCGAACGCCCTGGGCGTCGACGCCCGGCCCCGGCGCCGGATCGACCAGCAGCCGGGCACGGGCTCCCACAGGTACTCCTCGTCGCCGAGCCCCGTCAGCCGGACCTGGGCCATCTCCCTGGCCTGGTCGAACTGGTCGAGCAGCACGCCCAGACGGTCGGTCCGTACGCCTTCCGGCTCCATGCCGGCCCCCTTCGCGGTCACGTCCCGCACCACGTTGCGTTGTGGACCGAGGCTAGCGACGCACCTCATAGGGCGCGACGGATTTCCTCGCCCGCCGGCCCGCGCGCAGCGTCCGAAGCGCGCGATCGCGCCGCGGTCAGCGCATGGTCGCGTACGTCCCGGCCGCGGTGAACGCCTCGTCGATCGGCGCGATGAGCGCGGCGAGCCGGCGGGCGCCCACGTCGCCGATCGGCGCCCACAGTGCGGCGCAGCGCTCGTCGGTATCGGCCTCGATCCGCTCGCGCGCCGCGGTGCCGGCCTCGGTCACGGTGCCGTCGGCGTCGAGCCAGCCGCGCGCGACGAGACGTGCCGTCGCCGCAGCCCACTCCGCGTCGGTCCAGCGGCGGGTCGTACGCAGGATGCCGATCGGGACGCCGCCGGTCGCGGCGTGCAGGGCGAGGCTGTCGCACGGCCCGAGTCGGTGATCGGCGAGCACGGTCAGATGCGCGTCACCGCGCCACTCGCGCAGTACGGTGATCTGCTGCCACAGCGCGACGAGCGGGTCGGACGGGAGCGCGACCGACGCGTTGGCGGCGGCCAGCGGCTTGCCCGCGTAGTCGGCGCCGGCGACCACCGGGTCGATCAGTGACCGGGCCTCCGCGATCTGTTCGGCCGTGAGGCTCACGCCGACACGTCGCAGGGCGCGGTCGGCGGCCGCGAAGCGGGCGGTCTGCCACTTCTCGGGGGACGCGGTGTCCCACACGCCCTCCATGGTCCGCACCGCCCGGGGGCTGAAGTTGTAGAAGGCCGCGAGTACGACCTGCCACGGGACCGCGCCCATCGCGGCCGACCGGAACGCGAAGTACGCCGGTCCGCGGTCGGTCGCGCCGAGCTTCGCGGCCTCCTCCGCGGTCTCGGGGACGAGGTAGATGAACAGGTGGGCCGCGTTGACGGCGCGGCTGACCTCCCGTACGGCGTCCAAGTCCATGCGCCCGGCGAACGGGTGGGCTTGATCGGGGAGGGTGGTTGAAGGCATTGCGGTTGTTCTCCTGGAGAGGTGAGGGAATGCCGTCGGGGCTCGGGGGCCCGCCACCGCGGTGCCGGGCCCCGAACAGGACCCTCGGGCAGATGGCCCGAGGGCGCCCGTCAGGCGGATATCTCCGCGGTGGCCGTCAGCACCGCGCGGCCGAGGATGTGGCCGGCCATGGTGAAGCCGAGGACGGCCGGGGTGGCGTCGGCCGGGACGCCGATGGATTCGACGTCGAGGGCGTGCACCACGACGAAGTAGCGGTGCGGGCCGTGTCCGGCGGGCGGGGCGGCGCCGATGTAGCGGGCGGCGCGGGCGTCGTTGGGCAGTTGGAAAGCGCCCTCGGGCAGGCCCGAGCCGGTGTCGTCGCCCGCGCCCTCGGGGAGTTCGGTGACGGTGGCGGGGATGTCGGCGACCGCCCAGTGCCAGAAGCCGGAGCCGGTGGGGGCGTCCGGGTCGTACACCGTCACGGCGTAGCTCTTGGTGCCTTCCGGGGCGCCGCTCCAGGAGAGCTGCGGTGAGCGGTCCTTGCCACCGGGGACGCCGGCGGAGAACTGCTCGGCGGGCCAGGCGGCGCCGTCGGTGACGGTGGTGCTGGTGACGGTGAAGGCGGCTGTCTCGGGGAGGCGGGCGAACGGGTCGTTGGCGCTCATCGCGTCGTTCCTTTCAACGGGTGGCCGTGGCCGGGGCCAGGGCCGTGGCCGGTCATGGTGACGGCGGCCAGGGGCGTGGCGGATGCTCCGCCACGCCTCGACGCGTCGACAATAACAGCAATAATCGATTATCCGATTGACCGTCTATGCTGATGGCCATGACACAGACCGCCGCCGCCTCCACCACCCCGTCGGGCAAACAGATGCTTTCCGAGCAGGTCTATGCGCGCCTGCGGGACGCGATCATGCGGGGCGACTACGCGCCCGGCGAGGCCCTCAAGCCGCAGGAACTGGCCAGGGAAGAAGGGGTGAGCCTGGCCGTCGTACGCGAGGCACTGGTGCGGGTGGTCGGGGACGGCCTCGCCGACCGGCTGCACAACCGCGGCTTCGCCGTCCCCGCCTTCTCCGACCGCCGCTGGCAGGAGATCGCCGAAGCGCGGCGCACGATCGAGCCGGTCGTCCTGCGTATGTCCGTCGAGCGCGGCGACCTCGACTGGGAGGCCCGCGTACGGGCCGCCCACCACCGCCTGGCCCGCACCCCGGCGTATGTGGCGGAGGAGGGCCGCCACTACAGCAGCGCCTGGTCCGAGGCCCACCGGGCCTTCCACCGCACGCTGCTGGAGGGGTGCGGCAACCCCGTTCTGCTGGAGACCTTCGACCGTATGTGGACCGCGAGCGAACTGGCCCGCCGCTGGTCGGCGCACCGCAACCCCGACCGGGACGGCGCCGAAGAGCACCGCCGGCTGGAGGAGGCGGCGCTGGCCCGCGACGCCGACACCGCGGCCGCGGTCCTGGCCCAGCACCTCAGCCTGACCGCGAGCGCGTTGACCGACTCCGGATCCTGCGAATCGCAAGCGGACTGACCGGCGTCAGCCGCTCCGGACCGCATGATCACGGCAGGTCATACGACGTATCTCCCCTCACCACCCCACCGGAATCTCCGCCGCCATGATCGCCATACGGTTCGGGTGCCAGGGGACCTCTTCCGGCGGTACCGCAAGATGGATGCCGGGCAGGCGGTCGAGGAGCACGCGGAAGGCGACCTCGGACTGGCGGCGGACCAGGTGGGCGCCGGGGCAGTGGTGGCGGCCGTAGCCGAAGCGCAGGTGGGGGTTGGGTGAGCGGGTGGGGTCGAAGGTCTTCGGGTCGGGGAACGCGGTGGAGTCGTAGTTGACCGCGTCCAGGGAGAGCAGGACCATGTCGCCCTTTTTGACCTGGGACGGGCCGATCCGTGCGTCGGCGGTGACGAAGCGGGGGATCGCGTTGCCCAGGACGACGCTGCACCGCAGCAGCTCCTCCACGCACTGCGGCATGGTCTCCGGCTCGGCGCGCACCGCGCTGATGGTCTCGGGGTGCTGGAGCAGGTTGTGGGCCGCCACGCCCAGGAAGCTCGCGAAGTCCTCGTAACCGCTGACGAACAGGACGGACACGATGTTCGACAGCTGCCGCTCCGTCAGCCCTTGGTGCGCGGCGTTGAGGTCGGCGAGGCGGTCCACGAGGCCGCGGGGTTCGCCGGGGCGGCGGGCCGCCATGTGCGCGGCCATGTAGGCGCGGATCTCCTCCCAGTTGCGGGCGAGTTCATCGGGGGTGGGGGTGACCATGGTCAGGTCCAGGTCCGCCCGTACGGCGAGCCAGGCGCGGTCCTCGAAGGGCAGGCCGAGGAGGCGGCACATGCACTGGGCGGCGACCCACTCCGCGAAGTGGCGCTGGAGGTCGCCGGGGGCGCCTTCGCGGATCATCGCGTCCAGCCCTTCGCCGGTGACCCGCGCGACCCAGTCGGCGGGCAGGTCGGGCTGGTCGCGGCCGAGCGAGCGGAGCACTTCGGCGCGCAGTCCGGCCTGCTGGAGGTGGTTCATCGCGTCGAGCAGTTCGGGCGCGAGGATCGGGGCGTCCTGGGCGGGGCTGTCCGCCTCGCCCAGCACGGAGCGGGCGAAGGCGCGGTCCCGCAGTACGTGCTGCGCCAGCCCGTAGTCGGTCACCAGCCACGCCTGTTCACCGGAGTTGGTGCTGACCCGGGCCACGGGGCAGCGGCTGCGCAGCTCGTCGAGTTCGGGGGCGAGCCGGTCCCCCCGGGTGCTGAAGGGGTAGTGCGGAAGGGCCTCGTCGTACGAAGTACCGTCGGACGCGGGCGCCTGGGGCTGCGCGGTGTGGTTCTCGGCGGTCACGTGGTGCGGACCTCTTTCCTGGAATCGCTGAAGTCGCCGGACTGGCTGGAATCGTCGGGATCGCCGGGTTCGTCGGCGCGTTGTCCGCGGCCGTCGGTGGAAGGCCGGCTGTACGGAGGGTTCACCAGCGGACGGGGAGCCGGGCCGGTGCGCGCAGCGGGGTGGACTCGTCCCAGGGGATGGTGTCCGCCGCGACGGCCAGTTCGATGCCGGGCAGCCGTTCCAGCAACACCTGGATGGCGATACCGAGCTGCATACGGGTCAGGTGGCCGCCGGTGCAGGCGTGCGGGCCGTGCCCGAACGCGATGTGCGCGTTGGGGGTCCGCGTCAGGTCGAGGCGGTCGGGTTCGGCGAAGGCGTCCGGGTCGCGGTTGGCGGACGCCGGTACGGGCACGACCGCGTCCCCGGCCCGGATGTGCTGCCCGTGGAGGGTGAAGTCCTCGGTGGCGACGAGGATGTTGATGGCGTTCATCAGCGGGACGTACCGCAGCAGTTCCTCCACCGCGGCGCCGGTCCGCTCGGGCGCCTCGCGCAGCGCCTTCAGCTGCTCGGGGTGGGTGAGCAGCGCGAGCAGGGCGTTGCCCGTGTGCTGGATGTTGGTCTTGTAGCCGGCCATCAGCATGGTGACGACGAAGCTGACGACGTCGTCGCGGGTGATCTCGCTGTCCGGCCGGCGGGCCTCCGCGAGCAGCAGCCGGATGTAGTCCTCGTCCTCGCCGTCCGTCTTCTCCTTACGCGAGATGAGGTCGCCCGCATAGTCCTGCAGCGCGTACAGGGCCGCGAGTACCTCCTCCATCGTCAGGCCGGACGCGCCCAGGAGCGCGAGGGTGTGCGGCAGGTAGATCGCGCGGTCCTCGTACGGCAGGCCGACGGTCGCGCACAGCACCCGCAGCGGCAGCGGCTCGGCGTAGGAGGCGACGAGATCCGCCACTCCCCCGTCGGCCCCGGCCACCATCGTGTCGAGGAGTTCCCCCGCCATCGCCCGGACGCGGGGCTCCATGAAGGCGAGCCGCCGCCTGCCGAACAGCGGCAGTACGGTGCGGCGCACGCGCTCGTGGTGGGCGCCGGTCATCTCCAGGAAGGTGGGCAGGCACGGCGGCGGGGCGTCGCTTCCCTCGCGGGGCGGCCAGGCCGACAGCAGCGGCCGTACGAGCCGGGGGTCGGCGAACGCGGCGCGGGCGTCTTCGTAGCGGCTGATCAGCCAGCCCGTCTCGCCGTTGGGCAGCCGCGCCTTGACCACGGGCGCCTCGGTCCGCAGCCGGGCATAGGCGCACGGCGGCCCCGCAGTACCGGGCTCGACCTCCGGGACCGGTATGAGGGCTTCGGGGTGGCTCATGCGGTGTGCTCCGATCCCGGCGTGGCGGTGTGGGACGTGGCGTACGACTTGCCGTGGACCGGTGCGGGCTCCGGGCGGGTGAGGTAGCCGGAGGTGAAGAAGTACTCCAGGTACCGGTCCAGGAGCGTGGCGTCGACCGGCGGGCAGTGCAGTCCGCTGCCGGCCAGCGCCTCTTCGGCGTTGCGCCGCCCCAGGACGGGGAAGGTGCCCGCGAGGTACATCTCCTTGACGGACATGTCGGCGTTGCGGCTGCGGTCCACGCACAGGGACACGAACGGCGCCGTGGCGCTCGTCGGGTTCTTGGCGACGTGCCGCACCAGCTCGCCGACCCACTGGTCGTACGGCAGTACGCGCAGGCTGAAGCCCGCGGCGCGCATCCGGTCGAGGACGTCGGACAGCATGGCCGGGCGGGGGTTGGTCAGGTGGTAGACCCGGCCGTCGGCGAGGCGGCGGGTGGCGATGTGCACCACGGACTCGGCGAGGTGGTCGACGGGCACGAAGTCCATCGGCAGCTCGATGTCGGGGGCCATTCCGGTCTCCGCGATCATCTTGATCAGCGAGCAGATGGCCGTCTCGGTGTTGCACGCGCCGTGCGTACGGTCGCCCGTCACCTCGTACGGCCGGTACACGGCCACCGGCAGCCCCTGCGCCGATGCGTGGCGCAGCACCCCTTCGCCGACCCATTTGCTCTCCGCGTAGCCCATGGTCAGCCCGTCCGCGTGGGCGAGTGGCAGGTCCTCGTCCACCTCGCCCACCCCGGCGGTGCCGAAGCCGGCGACGACGGCGACGGTCGAGACGAAGTGCACCGGCACCCGGCGGGGCGCCGCGATCCGGATGACCTCGCGGGTGCCGTCGACGTTGGCGGGGCGCAGTTCCTCATAGGGGTAGAGGAAGTTGACCCGTGCGCCGTTGTGCAGGACCAGGTCCAGGTCGCGGGCCAGGGCTTCGGCGTGGCCGGCGTCGAGACCGAGCCGCGGCTGGGTCAGGTCGCCGGGGAAGCACTCCACGCGCTGCCAGTCGGCCTCGTCGAGGTGCAGCCCGTAGCGGGCGAGCGCGGTGTGCACCCGCTGCCGGGCGTGGGCCGGGGTCGTCGCCCGTACGGGGCAGTGGACGCGGGCGTCCGTCGCGCGCAGCAGTTGGTGCAGCAGGAAGCCGCCGACGAACCCTGAAGCCCCGGTGAGCAGGACGTGCTTCGGGTCGTGCGGGTGCGGTGCCGGGCCTTGGGCGGGCGGGAGGGCGAAGCCGAGTTCGCATTCCCGGGCGAAGTCGACGGCCGGCTGCCCGTCCGCCTTCCCGCCGGAGCCGCCCCGGGCCTCGTCCACGGCGGCGGCGAAGCTTTCGAGTGTGGGCGCGGCCAGCAGGGCCCTGATGAGCGAGGAGCCGAGGGCGGCGTCGATGCCGAGCACGGCGAGGGTGCGGGTGACGGTCTCCGAGGCGAGCAGGGAGTCGCCGCCGAGGAGGAAGAAGTCGTCCTGGGGCGTGGGCCGGACGCGCAGCACCCGCTGCCACACTTCGGTCAGGACGCCGAGCAGGCCCTCGGCCTTCGGCTCGTCCGTGGGCTGCGCCGCCGCGGGGACCGGGCGCGGCGCGGCGGATTTCAGCCGGGCGCGGTCGACCTTGCCGCCGCTGGTGACCGGGAAGCGGTCCAGGGGCACCAGTTCGGGGACGGCCTGCGCGGGCAGCCACTGGGCGCAGTACGCGCGCAAGGCGGACAGCGGCAGCAGGCCGCCGGGGGCGGTGGCGGTGAGGTACGCGGTCAGGGAGCCGGCTTCGGCTTCGACGACTGCTTCACCGACCTCGGGGTGGGCTCGTAATCGGGCCTCGACCTCGTCGAGTTCGATGCGTACGCCGCGCAGCTTGACCTGGCGGTCGCACCGGCCGCGGTACTCCAGCTGCCCGTCGGCGTGCCGTACGGCCCGGTCGCCGGTGCGGTACAGCAGGCCGTCCGGCTCCACGGCGGGCAGGGATATGAACCGTTCGGCGGTCAGCTTCGGGTCGCCGAGGTAGCCCAGGGCCAGCCCGTCCCCGCCCACGTACAGCTCCCCCTCCTCCCCCGGCCGCGCGAGCGAGCCGTCGGGGCGCACGACGTGGCAGGTGGAGGCGCCGAAGGGGCGGCCGAGGGGGACGTGCGCGGCGTCGTCGGGAAGGGGGGCGAGCACATGGGCGGTGGAGACGACGGCGTTCTCGGTCGGGCCGTAGAAGTTGACCACGGTGGTGCCGGGGCAGGCCGTGAGGACGGCGTTCGCCAGGCGCGGGTCCATCGCCTCGCCGCCCGCGGAGACGAAGCGCAGCCGGGCCAGTGCCTCGGGGCGGGTGCGGGCCACGAGGTGGAAGACGCTCGTCGTCAGGTACGCCATGGTGACGCCGTGCTCATCGATCAGCCGCTCCAGAGCGGCGGGCGAGAGCAGTTCCTCCCGGTCGGCGATGACCAGGCAGGCGCCGGTGAGCAGCGCGCCCCAGATCTCGATCGTCGAGGCGTCGGAGGACAGGCCGTAGGCGTGCAGCACGCCGTCGCCCGGGGCGGGCGGGGCGATCTCGGTGTCGGACAGGACCAGGCGGATCACGCCACGGTGGGAGATCGCGACGGGCTTGGGGCGGCCGGTCGTACCGGAGGTGAACGCCACATAGGCGCAGTCGGTGGCGGAGCCGGGACGGGGCGAGTCGGTGCCGGGCGGAGGGCTGCCGGCGGGCCGGTCGAGGGCGCCGACCTCGACCGACGCGCGCAGGCCGCGCACCCGGCGGGTGCTGCCCGGCAGGGTGACGGCGACCCGCAGTCCCGCGTCCTCGGCCATGGCCCGCAGGCGGGCCGGTGGCAGGTCCTCGTCGAGCGGTACGTACGCACAGCCGGCCTTGAGGATGCCCACCAGCGCGACCAGCGCCTCCAGCGAGCGGCTGCCGCACACGCCGATCAGGTCACCGGGCCGTGCTCCGCAGGCGGCGAGGCGCGCCGCCAGGGCGTCGGCGTGGGCGTCGAGCTGCGCGTACGTCACGGTGCGCTCACCGTGCCGGGCCGCCGGGGCGTGCGGCCGGGCCGCCGCCTGTGCCTCGAACAGCTCCTGGATACGGCTGTTCCGGGGGTAGCCGGACGCGGGCGAGCCGGAGGCCGGCTGAGCCGCGGGCCGGAACAACGGGCGTATCGGAGCGTAGACGTCGGTCATCAAGTCCCTCTCGCTTCAAGGCTTCGTACGGTGCGGCGACGCACGGACGGGCGGCTCAGGCCGTGGCGCCGCTGCCCTCGGCTGCGGCCCCTTCGGCGAAGTCCGCCGCGAAGGCGGCGAAGTCGGCGCTGCGCCAGCGCTCCGGGCGCATACGGAAGACGACGTCGTCCTTGAGCTGGTCCGCGGTCGCCGCCAGGTAGGCGCGCGCTTCCGCGGGGTCCAGGTACCGGTGAGCCAGGGCTTCGCGCACGGCCGGGTCCACCGGGGCCTCCGCGGTGACGGGCCCCTCGACGCTGACGTACCGGTACGGGCGCCCCTCGTCCTGCACGCACAGGCTGAACCGCCCGGCGGTGCGCAGCAGTTGGGCCTTGACGGTCCGGCGACCCGTCTCGACCACGATCTCGCCGCCGGGCTCGTAGCCGTACCAGACCGGTACGACCAGGGGCGCCCGGCCGTCGCTTCTGGAGTCGGCGACGCCCAGGACACCGACGCGCGGTTCGGCGAGGAAACGTTCACGGTCGTGGCGCGCCATGGCGGGCAGCATGAAGGAGCTCCTCCGGGTCGGGAAGTGCGGCTGAAGAGGTCCTGTTGTGGTGGGACCGCCGCGAGAACAATCTTGAGAACGAGGGGATCACTCCCCGGCCGAATGCCCGCCAAACATGCGGTTTCGACAGTTTTGAGCCGCTTCGCGGGGCGTGACGGGAGGGGCGTGCGGGGCGCCCGGCGGCCGGAAATCATGGCTGCGGACGTGCCGCTTCCGCCACTTCCCGTACGGGGGTTACCGGCGGTGCGGCGCTTCCTCGCGCGACGGCGGGAAACCCGTCGGCCGATGGACCCCTCGCGGAACGGTGAAGCCCTCAGGGCTGAAACGCGTGCCCGGCACCGCTCCTTCGAGCGCATCGAGATCGGCTCGAATGGTGCTGTAGGCGGACGTGAGAGGCATCACGCCGGACAGGGCGTCTCGTAGCGCTCAGCCCGCGGAACAGGCAGGACAGGCGGCCCGGTCGGGGTTGCGGCGACGGCGACGGCAGACGCACCAGGGCCAGTCGAGGCACTCGGGGCACTGGGTGTGCGGGGAGGTGACGGGCCGTCCGCAGGTGCCGCCGCGGCCGGTGCACTCCTGGATCGGGGGCCGGTAGCTGACGGCGTCGGCGAGCGAGCGCGCCGCGGCCGGCTTCGGCCCGGCCACATCATCGTCCGCGTCGGACTCGTCGCGCCGGGCGGACAACAGCCACCCTCCCCGGCAGACCGGGCACGGTTCGTCGTCGCGGTCGGGCCGCTCCGGCGGCGCCAGGAGCCAGCCGTCCTCGCACCGGCCGTTGCAGGCGGTGGGGGTCAGCAGCCACACCGCGACGTCGTCGGGCCCGTAGCCGTCGCGGTGCGCGTCTGTGTCGCGCTTGAGGGGACGGCCGGCCCAGCTCTGCCACCAGCGGCGCTCGATGCGGGCGGCGAGCCGGACCGGGCTGTGCCGCTGGAGTTCGTCGTGGATGAGGTCGATGACGGCGGGCGGAACGCCACCCCCGCAGGCGAGCACGAGTTTGTCCGGCAGCGCGGCCAGCACCGCCCGCAGCGGATCCTTCGCACTCGCCGCGGTCTGGCACGCGTCGCACTGGTCCCGGTCCCAGGAGCGGGGAAAGTAGGTGCGCACCCACTTGCGGCGGCGGTCCCTGCGCTTCCCCGGCTCGACATGCGTGATGCCGGAGACGTACTCGGGACGCAGCGGCAACGGCCCTGCACAGGTACGGCAACGGTCCCGGCAGGCGCGGCAGCGCTCGCCGTTGGAGGTGGGCGCCTGGCAGCCCGGACACTCCCTGCGGCACACCGCGCACAGGTGGTCCTCGGGGTGCGGCTGGGAGAGCCACCGGTGTTCGCCCTGGCAGCGCACACAGCGGCGGGTGTCGGTCTCCTCCCGGTGGGTGGACAGCACGGGCCGCCCCGGACACTGATCACAGCGAACGACGGCCCGGTCGGAGGACGGACGCAAGAACGCGCTCAAGCGGCACTCCCGGCATCGGAGTGGGCGAATTGACCAGCGTAGCGGGTGGTGGGGGTGTGCTGGGGACCTGGTGTCCGTACCGGTGCGCGGAATGGCCATGTGATGCCGGGCTGTTCACGTACGTGGACGGGAGCGGAAGGTCCGGCCCACCGCGGTGGCGGGGAGGAGCTGGCGGGAGTACGCCGCGCTGGACGTCGAGGCCGTCCAGCGCCTGGACCTCGACGCGCTGCCCGATCCGGCCGCTGACCTGACGCAGGGCGCCGCGGCGTACATGGGTGTCGTACGCGCCGGTGAAGTGCGTGCGGCGACACCGTGTTCGTGACGAGCGCGGCCGGGGCGGTCGGCTCGCTGGCCGGGCAGATCGCCAGGCTGCGCGGTGCGGCGCGGGTCATCGGCTCCACCAGCTCGCGGCGCAAGGCGGACATCCTGACCAAGGAGCTGGGTTACGACGCCGCCGTCCTGCGCGATGCCGGTTGTGTCGAGGAGCAGCTGCGCGCGGCGGCGCCCGACGGTGCCGACGTGGTCATCGACCGGGTGGGCGGCGACCAGCTGACGGCGGCGGTGGCCGTGGCCCGGAGCGGGGCGCGCGTCGCGCTGATCGGGGCCCTGTCCGGGCAGCTCGGTGACACGCCGACCATCGGCACCGACTCCGTGGCGCTGATCACGCGCGGCATCACCCTGCGCGGCGCGACCCTGTTCGGCCACCTCGACATCGTCCCCGAGTGGACCGGGGTCTTCGGACGGAGGCTGCGCGACGGCACGCTCTCCTTCCCCCGTACCGTGCTGAAGGGCCTCGACCAGGCCCCGCGCGCCCTCCGCGAACTCATAGCCGGCCGGCACACCGGCACCGTCCACGTCGAGCTGCGACCCGCGGCAGCCACTAGTTGGCCCGTCCGGCGAGGCGGATGAAGGATACGAGGACGGCCCGTACGAGGGTGGCGTCGAGGAGGACGGCCCACGGCCAGGCCGGTGCCGATCATCTTGAGGGCGAGGAGGGCGGAGGCGGCCAGGGCGCCCATGACGACGGCGACGATCAGGGCTGCCGCGGTGAAGACGCGGGCGGTGTGCTCGATGCCGGCGGCCGTGGCGGTGCGGGTGTCGCCGGTGCGGCGGTGTTCCTCGACGATGCGGGCCATGACCGGAGGGACGGAACGCGCCGTCCTGACCGCCATGACCGCCACCATGAAGTGCCGCGGCCCGGGCGCCGAAGGGCAGCGGGCCGGCCCGCACGCGGCTCTGGGCCACCGCCGCCTGGCCGTCATCGACCTCCCGGGCGGCAGCCGGCCGATGGGCGTTACGGAGGACGGCCGTACAGGTCGCGGTCGTAGGCGGCCCATCCGGTGATTCCGCACACGGTGTCCTACTTTCTTCTTGGGCTTGATCGGTCATTCGTAAGATCGATAGGCCCAGGGGTTCCGGGTATGGCTGTCACGGTGTCGCCGCTGGATGGCTCAGGAGACTTGGCCGCCCGGAGCCCTGCGACGACTCGACCGCTAATTGGGAGACGCGACCCGATCGCTGTGTAGGACAACGTCGGCGAGGTCGTCTGCTGGGCTGTGAACTCGCGACGAGCTGGCGGAGGTGGCCGTGCCCGACATCTGGGCCGGAGTGGACATCGGCAAGGAACACCACCACTGCGTGGTGATCGACGCCCAAGGCAAGCGGCTGCTGTCCCGGCGGGTCCTGAACGACGAGAGCGAGCTGCTCCATCTCGTGGCCGGCGTGCTGGAGCTGTCGCGCGACGTGCTGTGGGCGGTGGACATCAACCACGGCGGAGCCGCACTCCTGCTCGGCCTGCTGGTCAGCCACGACCAGCACGTCGCCTACCTCACTGGCCTGGCCGTCCACCGTGCCTCGGCCGGTTACCGAAGCCAGGCCAAGACCGACGCGAAGGACGCGTTCGTCATCGCGGACCAGGCCCGCATGCGCACGGACCTCGGTGTCCTGCGACCCGGCGACGAGATATCGGTTGACCTGCGCACCCTGGTCACCCGCCGCACCGACCTGGTTTGCGACCGGACGCGACAGATCAACCGCCTTCGCGCCCAACTCCTGGAGATCTTTCCCGCGCTGGAACGCGCCCTGGATCTGACCAAGAAGGGGCCGGTCATGCTGCTGACCGGCTACCAGACCCCTGCCTCGATCCGCCGCGCCGGCGCCTCGCGCATCACCACCTGGCTGAAAAACCGCAAGATCTACGGCAGCGCGGCCTTGGCCAAGGCCGTCGTTGAGGCGGCCGAGGCCCAGATCACCGCCCTGCCCGGCGAGCAACTCGCGGCCGTCATGGTGGCCCGCCTGGCGAAGGGGGTGATGGCCCTTGATGAGGAGATCGCCGAGCTCGAAGCCCTGATCGAGGCCCGGTTTCGCGAGCACCCGAGCGCCGAAGTGATCCAGAGCCTGCCGGGCATGGGTGCCCTGCTGGGAGCGGAGTTCCTCGCCGCGACCGGCGGCGACATGGACACCTTCGGCACCGCCGACCGTCTGGCCGGCTACGCCGGCCTCGCCCCTGTCCCTCGCGACTCCGGACGCGTCAGCGGCAATCTCCACCGCCCGCGCCGCTACCACCGCGGCCTGCTCCGGGCCTTTTACCTCTCTGCGTTCGCCAGCCTCCGAAGCTGCCCGGCCTCGAAGAGGTTCTACGAACGCAAGAGGGCCGAAGGCAAGGGACACAAGCAGGCCCTGCTGGCGCTCGCCCGGCGCCGGGCCAACGTCCTGTGGGCCATGATCCGCGACGGAGCGTGCTACCAAGCCACACCACCAGTCACGGCAGCGGCTTGACAACGTCATTGGGAAGTCTCCTTGGGTGGACGGCGAGGCCGAACGGACCGGTCAGGCCCGGGTGAGGACCAGCACGGCGTTCTGCCCGCCGAACCCGAAGGAATTGCTCAGCACCGCTTCCACGCCGTGCGGGCGGGGCGTACCGGCCACGATGTCGAGGTCGATACGCGGGTCGGGGCGCGTGAAGTTCGCCACCGGCGGGATCAGCTGGTGCTGCAAGGTCAGCACGCTGCACGCGGCCTCGATGGCGCCGGCGGCGCCGATCCCGTGGCCCAGGCAGCCCTTGTTCGCGGTGACCGGCGGGGGCCGGTCGAAGACGCGGCTCAGGGTGCGGGCCTCGAACAGGTCGTTGAAGTCGGTGGAGGAACCGTGGGCGTTGACGTGGTCGATGTCGCCGGTCCGCAGGCCGGCCTCGGCGAGCGCGGCGTCGATGGCGGCCGCGGCGCCCTTGCCCTGCGGGTCGGGCGTGGTGGGGTGGTGGGCGTCGGCGGAAGCGCCGTAGCCCGCGAGCCAGGCTCGTACTCCGGCCCGGCGGGTCCGGGCGTGCCCGGCCTTCTCCAGTACGAGAACCGCCGCCCCCTCCCCCAGCACGAACCCGTCCCGGTCCGCGTCGAAGGGCCGGGAGGCGCGTTCGGGATCCTGGCACCGCCGGGACAGCACCGACATCCGGGAGAAGCACAGGGCCACCATCTCCGACGCCCTGGGGGCCTCGGCCCCGCCGGCCAGCACCACATCGCAGCGGTCGGCGGCCAGCAGGTCCTTGGCCACGCCCAGAGCGCTGGCCCCCGAGGCGCACGCGGTGGAGACGGCCAGGTTGGGACCGGTCACCCCGAGGTCCAGGGCGACCTCTCCGGCGGCCATGTTGGGGATGGAACGCGGCAGCGCCAGCGGGGAGACGGCACGCAGCCGCCCCTGGAGCAGCTTCTCGGTCTCGCCGGGCCAGTGCTCCATGCTGGAGGCGCCGACCCCCAGCACGACGCCGATCCGGCGGCGGTCCCACCGCTCCGGCGTCAGCCCGGCATCGGCGACCGCCATCCGGGCGGCCACCACCGCCAGCTGGATGAAGCGGTTCGTACGCCACGCGATGCTCTTCGCATCGGCCGGACCGAAGCCGGGCACCCGGCAGGAGAAGTCGACCGGCATGCCCTTGAGGGCGGGGTCGGACGCCGCGGTGGACCGGCCCTGGCACAGGCGCTCCCACAGCGCCCGGTCCCCGGAGCCGGCCGGGGTGAGCACTCCCATGCCCGTCACGGCCACGGGCTCGCTCATGACGGCGTTCCCCCGGTGGACCGGGTGGGCCGGTGCTCGTCGGGCAGGGCACGTTCGAGTACGGCGCAGATGTCGGCGAGCGTGGACGTGGTGCCCAGCCGGCTCGCGGCCGTTTCGGGCAGCTCGGCGCCGTGTTCGTCCTCGTAACGCACCACCAGTTCCATCAGCGCCAGGGAGTCCAGCCCCAGCGCTTCGATCGTGGACTCGGGCATGGCGGCCGCACGGTCGATGCCGAAAGCCTGCTCCAGCTCGCTGACCAGGTACGGGAAGAGGCGGCTGGTCATGTGACGCTCCTTTGCGCGTGGGGGATGGGGCACGACGGCCCGGCGTACGCGGCCGCGCCGCCGGCCGGAGGGTGCGGGGGCCGGTCCGCGGGCCGGTGCGGCCAGGTGGCCGGCAGGCTGCGCAGGCTGCGCAGGCTGCGTACGACGACGTCTTCGCTGTACGTACGGGGCGCGTCGCGCGGTCTGGGCGGGCAGGCGGCCAGAACAGCCAGCGCGCTGTGGGCGGTCAGCCGGGCCAGGGCCGCCCCCAGGCAGAAATGCGCGCCCGCTCCGAACGCCAAATGCCGTGCTGCCGAGCGGCCTTGAACGGCCGGGGTGATATAGCGGCGGGGCCGGAAGGTGTGCAGGCTGTCGAAGATGTCCGGGTCCCGGTTGGCCGCCGGCAGCAGGGGCAGCACGATCGTGCCGCGGGCCACCGACAGCCCGCCCAGGACCGCGTCGCGCACCGCGGCGCGAGGAGCGATCTGCACGGAGGAGTGCAGACGCAGCACCTCCTCCACGACCGCGCCCACCGTCTGCGGATCCCGGGCCAGCGCCCACCCCTGCCCGGACGGTGCGCCACCCAGTTCCGCCACCGCGTGCGACAGCAGGCTGACCGTGGTGTCGTATCCGGCGCTCAGCAGCAGACTGCACGTGGTGACCAGCCCACGGATGTCGGCCGGGCTGCCGTCCGGCCGGCGCGACAAGGCGTCCAGCAGGTCGTCCCGGGGCACCCGGTGCCGCGTCCCGGCCTGGCGGCGCACCTGCGCCCGGCGACGGAAGAACCGTACGAAGCGGAACCGCGCCTGGGCTACGGCCCGTTCGTCCATGGCGCGGGCCTGCTGGTCCAGTCCGCGGACGACCAGCCGGGCGTCGCGGTGGAAGGCGGGGCGGTCCTCGGGCGGCACTCCCAGTACGTCGCTGATGACCGACATCGCCGGCGGCTCGGCGAAATCCGCCACGAAATCCCCCGGCCGGCCCGCGTGCTCCCGAACGAGAGCGGTGCTGTAATACCCGACGTTCTCGGCCAGGGCCCGTACTCGCCGTGCGGTGAAATGCCGGGCGACCTGGCCGCGCAGCCGGGTGTGCCCCGGCGCGTCCAGTTGAAGAATAGACCGGGCCGACAGCCCCAGCAGGGTTGTCCCGTACAGTTCGCGGGCGCCGTGACCGAACCGCGTATCGCGCAGCACCTCGGCGCATGCGGTGTAACCGAGAACGGCCAGGGCGCCGCCGGGCAGCCGGTGCACGGATTTCTCGCGTATCCCGGGCGTCAGACACCGGTAAGGGTCGGCCAGAAAGGCGGGGTCATCGACGTCCGCACCGAGAAACCGCGCCAGTTCCCCCACCGCCAGGCGGATCGGCTCATCGGCGTGTGCAGCCACAAATCCTCCCTTGGTCGCGCTCGGCGGGGATGGTCTTCCCGCACCGCGGGTAGCTTCCGGCAGCCGGCACCGGGCCGACGGGAAAAGGAAAACGTCCATGAACGCGTTCCTGCACGGGGTCACCGTCCGCTGGTCCGACATGAACGCCTGCGCAATCGTCGGCGACGCGGCCATCGCCTCCTCCATCGAAGAAGCACGCGGCGCGCTGGTCAGGGAACTCGCACGCCATGCCATTCCGAAAGCAGGCCCAGCGCCCTCGTCGGCCTACCTGACCCTGCGCCGGCACATCGACTGTCACCGGCCTCTTCACTGGCAGGCCGAACCGCTGATCATCTCCCTTCGCGTGCTACGGATCAGACCGTCCGCCGTGGAACTGCACGCCCTCGCCGGCTGCGCGGACACACCGTTCGCCGAAGCACACGTACTGTCCGCCTGCTGGAACACCACGCGCCACAGGCCCCATCTGATCGATTCCACACAGCGAGCCGTGCTGACGGATTACCCGACGAACCCGAACTCTCCAGGCGGGGAAACCGCCGACTGAGCCGGGGCGCCAGCCGGAACGTCGGTGCGAGCAAGGGAATGAGCCGTGGCTCGATCGCTGTTTCCGGTCTCGGGGCGGAACGCCCCTACCATGAGGAAGCATTTCCACTTTGCACGTCACCATGACATTCCCGGAAACACACACCCCAACGAGCCACCCGTAGAACAGGGAGCCGAAGGGTCCCGGGAAGCCGGGCGCCGCCGCAATGTGCGACGAATAGGATCAGCGCGACCGGCGGCGCATCGCGTACAGTTCACGGCGCGCACGGGACATGCAAGGAGTACGCATAACTCCGGCCTCCCGGGGGCCCCGTCCAGGTCACCATGACCCTGTCGCGCACGGCGTCGACTGAGCACACACCCCTCATCTGCTCCTGCCCGCGCAGCACGGGTACGACCGTGCCCACCCGGGCCCCGCGCCCACGCCCGACCCCGATTGCACGCCCTGCTACAGCGGCAGCGGAAGGTGCCACTGAGGAGCCGGGCGCGGCCCCGTTGCACCCGGGAAGGTGACATCGGCACGTAACGCCACGCGGCCTTCCGTCCCGGGGCTATCAAGGCGGCGAGGGCGCACCCGGCCGCGGACCGCCGTACCGCTGACGCGGCGTGCGGCCGGGCGTGGAGGTACCGCGAGCCCACTCCCGGGAGGACGAATGGACACCGCGCTGATCGGGCGGGAGCACAGCGTACGGATGCTGCGGTCCCGGCTGGAGCGGGCGCGCGCCAGTCACGGCGGGCTGGTGCTGGTCACGGGCGAGGCGGGCATCGGCAAGACGTCCCTGGTGCGCAGCGCGGTGGACGAGGAGCGGGAGCGCGGCGGCATGCTGGTGGTCCGCGGAACCTGCTGGGACTCCGACAGCACACCCGGTTTCTGGCCGTGGACGCAGGCCGTACGGAGCTTGCGGCGCGGCGCGGCCGCCGGGGAGTGGGAGGAGGCGGCGACGGCCGCCGGAGGAGCGCTCTCCGTCCTGCTGGGTGACGGCACGGGCACCGGGGAAGCGCTGCGCTTCGAGCTGTTCGACGCGGTGACGACCCTGCTGACCGTTCTGTCGCAGCGCCGCCCGGTGACCGTGGTGCTGGAGGACCTGCACTGGGCGGACGCCGCGTCGCTGAGCCTGCTGGAGTTCACGGCGCAGCACACCTGGTTCGAGCGGCTGCTGGTGATCGGGACGTACCGCGACGTGGAGGTGCAGCGGCCCGACCACCCCCTGCGGCCGTTGCTGCCGCGACTGGCGGCGAAGGCCACCACGCTCGCACTGACCGGCCTGACCCCGCCGCAGGTCGCGGAGCTGGTCGCGCGTACGGTCGGGGCCCGCCCGGACGCGGACATGACCGCGGGAATGTTCGCACGCACCGGCGGCAATCCGTACTTCGTGGAGGAGACGGCCCGCCTGTGGTCCGCCGGCCAGCCCGTGGCCGCGGTCGCGCCCGGGGTCCGCGCCGTGGTGCACCGGCGGCTGGCGCTGCTCGGCCAACCGGCCGTTCGGCTGCTCGGCGCCGCCGCCGTGCTGGGCCGCCGGTTCGAACGGCGGACGCTGGCCCGTACGGCCGGAACGCCGGACCCCCTCGCCACCGGCCTCCTCGGGGAGGCGGTCGCGGCCGGACTGCTGGAGCCGTCGGCGGCCGAGGCGTACGTCTTCACCCACGACCTGGTGCGGGAGACCCTGTACGACGGGCTGGCGGAGGACCGGCTCCGCCACCTGCACGCCGCCGCCGTACGCGCCCTGCGGGACACCGCCGGCGCCGGGGACCGGGCGCGGCCGACCGACCTGGCCCGGCACGCGTACTTCGCCGGCCCGGACCTCGACGCCGACGAGGCGGTGGACATCCTGGTGGCCGCGGCGCGGCACGCGGTGAGCAGGCTGGCCAGTGAGGAGGCCGTGACGCACTACCGGCGCGCGCTGGAACGGCTCGGGACCGGCGATCCACGCCGCCACGTGCTGCTCGCCCTGGACCTCGGCGCCGAACTCCAGCTCCTCGGCGAACACGAACGCTCCTGGCTGGTGTACGAGGACGCCGCCGCGCTGGCGTCCGGTACGGGCGACGCCGGACTCGTGGGCCGGGTGGCGCTCACGCTGCACCACGCGGACGGCCGGGGTGACGGTACGGGGCTCAAGACCCGGGCGCTGCGCGAGGCACACCGCGCGCTGGTCCCCGGGCCTCGCCCCGCGGCCGACGAGTCCGGCGCGCCCGACGCGGACCCGGTGGACGCCCGTGACGCGGACCCTGTGGACGCCCCCGACGCGGGCCCGGTGGACGAGGTGGCCCGTCGCGTCGTGGCAGCGGCCCGCGCCGCCGGGGACGACGACGCCCTGCACCTGGGGCTGTGGGCCCGCCTGCACGCGGTGTGGGCACCCGGCACGGCCGCCCAGCGGGTCCGCGTGGCCGGGGAGCTGATGGAGGTGTCCCGCCGCCGGGCCGATGTGTGGATGGAGCATCTGGCGGCGTCGATGCGGTGGGTCGCCCTGCTGGAACTGGACGATCCCGGGTTCCTGCGGCAGTTCTCCGACATGGTGGCCGGAGCGGACGCCTGTGGACTGCCCCGTACCAGCATGATCTCGGTCATCGACCGCAGCGTCGTGTACGCGTTCATGGGCCGCTTCTCCGAGGCCGACGACCTGCTCGCGCAGACGCTGGCCCTCAGCGGCACCCACGCCAACTACTACCGATACTTTATCGGCCACCACCGCTGGGCACTGGCCCTCCTCCAGGGCCGCTTCCCGGAGGCGGAGCAGGCTCACCGCGCGATGCGGGGACAGGACCACCTGTACACCCAAGTACTGGCAGGCATCACCGCGTTGGAACAGGGCACCGCCTCTCACGGCCCGGCACCATGGTCCGAGGGCGGCCCATCCGACGACAGCGTGCTGGAACGCGGCATCGCTCCCCTGCGGGTCCGGCTCCAGGCGCAGAGCGCGGCGGCGTCCCGGGACCCGGCGCGCTGCGAGCAGGCACACGCGGTACTGGAGCCGTACCGGGGGCAGTGGCTGGTCTCCTTGTTCGGCTGGGACATCAGCGGCCCGGCAGCCCTGTGGTCGGGCCTGCTGCACGCTGCTGAGGAGCGGTGGGAAGCAGCGGTACGGGACCTCACCGCCGCCGGGCGGTCCGCCGACCGGCTGCACGCCCGCCCCTGGTCGGTACGTGCCCGTACGGAACTGGCCCGCGCCTTGCTCGCCCGCGCAGGCCCCGACGACACGAACCGGGCCACCACGCTCCTGCGCGACACGGAAGCGGAGGCCCGCGAACTGGGCATGACGCACATCGTGGAACGCGCCCGGTGCCTCCTGCCCTCCCCCGCCCCGCCCCCGCACCCCCAAGTCGGCCACGCAGAGCGGGAGTTCGTACGCAACGGTGCTGTGTGGCGCCTGCGTTACGCGGGCCGCACCGTCCACGTACCCGACGCCAAAGGACTCGCCGACCTGCACACGCTGCTCGGCCGTCCCGGCCAGGAGGTCCCGGCCGTACGTCTGCTGTACCCGGACAGCGCGCCACTGGCAGCGGCAGCGGGCGCCCTCGGAAGTGACATGGTCCTGGACGAGGAGGCGAAGACCCGCTACAGACAGCGTCTGGAACTGCTCGACGAGGAGATCGACAGGGCAGCCGTACGCGGCGACGGCCATACGGCCGCGGAGTACGAGCGCGAACGCGAAGCCCTGCTCGCCGAACTCCGCAAGGCCGCCGGACTGGCCGGGCGCTCCCGCCGCCTGGGCGACGAGACCGACCGCGCCCGCAAGAACGTCACGGCCCGCATCCGGGACACCCTGCGCCGCCTGAGAGAGCACCACCCCGAACTCGCCTCCCACCTCCAGGCAGCCGTGTCGACCGGCGCGATGTGCCGCTACGCGCCGGACCGCGAGGTGCGGTGGCGCTTGTGACTCTCGCTACCCCGCCCCCGTGCGCTCCGGACGGTCGCCCCACACCCCCGTTCCACGCGGGGCGGCCGTCCGGAGGTCTGCCGGCGTCTATGCCGACGCCGGGGAGGAGGCCGGGGAGGCGATCTCGGCCTCGGGCGGGTCGTCGGCCAGATCGCCTTCCATGTCGGCCCAGGTGTCGTTCCAGGCGTATCCCTGCTCGGGCCCGCGCTGCCACGTATGCGTGACACGGCCGTCCGGGCCGCGGCCGAAGGCGGAGAGCGTGCCGTGCAGGTTGAGGACCACGGCCGGGTCATTGGTGAGACGCCCGTGGAGGGGCGTCCAGGCGGACCAGGGCCCGCCGGTGCCGGTCTGCCAACGGTGGTGCAGAGCATCGTCCGTACCGCGCGCGAACAGCACCATGCCACCGTCACGACCCACCAGAACCGTGGGCCGACCTCGAACCGCACCCTCCATATCGGCCCACGTCACATTCCAGGCATACCCCTGCTCCGGCCCACGTTGCCACGTATGCGTGACTCGACCCTCCGGATCACGGGCGAACACCGACAACGCGCCATTCGGACTCAGCACCACCGCCGGATCACTGACCAGACGGCCGTTCAACGGAGTCCAGGCGGACCACGGACCACCGGTGCCGGTCTGCCAGCGGTGGTGGAGGGCGTCATCCGTACCGCGTGCGAACAGCACCATGCCGCCGTCGCGACCGACCAGAACGGTGGGCCGCCCCCGAACCGCCCCCTCCATATCGGCCCACGTCTCATTCCAGGCGTACCCCCGCTCGGGCCCGTGCTGCCATGTATGCGTAACCCGCCCCTCCGGATCACGGGCGAACACCGACAACGCGCCATTCGGACTCAGCACCACCGCCGGGTCACCGGCCAGCCGCCCGCCCAGGGAAACCCACTCGGGCGCCCACTCCCCCGCCTCCGACTGCCACGTGTGCCACAACGCACCATCGTCACCGCGAACAAAGACGGCAAGCTTGCCGTACCGGCCGACCAAGCCCCATGGCCGCCCCACCGCACGCCCCGCGGGACGCCCCAGCCCAGTCCAAGCCGACCACGCCCCGCCAGGCGCGTTCTGCCAGCGATGGGTGATCCCACCGGACCCGTCGACCCCGAAGAGCACCATCCCGGAACCGGTGTCCACCACCGACGGCACCCCCACGCTCACCCGTGGATTCGTCCGGGGAGCCGCGTCCGTCCACCAGGTGGTTTCCTTGCGGGCGCCGGGCCAGGAGAAGCTGAAGTGGATGTGGTTGGTGTGCGGGTTGCCGCCCCGGTACGGCTGCCAGCCGGCGTCGGGGCGGTTCGCCATCCAGATGCGGCGGTTCCAGATCATGTACATGATGCCGAAGCGGCGGGCCAGTGCGTGGCGGTTGCCGTGCCGGTCGGTGGCGTGCAGCCAGTTGATCAGGTCGTCCGCCAGCTGGGACTGGCCGTTGACCTCGACGCCCCAGTCCCAGGCCCGGCCCTCCTTGTGTTCGCTCTGGCCGCCGCTGCCGCAGGGCCGGCTGATGCCGAGGTCCCGGGTGTCCCGGTAGGCGGCGAGGACCAGGTCGCGGAAGCCGGTCACGCCGGGCTTGGCCGCGGGGTCGCAGTCGCGCTGCGGGTCGTACGGCGCGTACGGGTCGATGCGCGGTCCGAAGTCGGGTGCGGTCGGTGCCATGGGGCCTCCCCGGGCCTGGCCGCCTCCCGTGAGGCGGCTCTGTCCATGGGGCGCGTGCCGCGAACTGGCAGATGCCAGAAGCGATCGCGCGCCTCCGGGAGAAACGGCGTTTCGGCCGAAGGCGTGTGCGACGTGCAGCCCAAAAGGGTGGCCGCTTGGAAGACGGCCGGGGCGCACGTATCCGCGGGGTCGCCGTCGCCGTTGCCGTGTCGTCGGCGAGAGGAGAGCGGGGCATGAAGATGCGGAGAGGGCTGAGGAGGCTGGCCGGTGCCGCGGTGGCGGTGGTGTTCCTGAGTGCGGGCGCCGCCGCCTCGGCAGTGCCCGGCGGGGTACGGCCGGGTGACGGTTCGGCGGCGGAACGGGTGACCGTACGGACCGATGCCGGTCTCGTGCGCGGCGTACGGTCCGCGCGGCACCGGATCTTCCAGGGCATCCCGTATGCCGGTGCACCCAAGGGGGCGTACCGGTGGGCGGCTCCGCGGCCGGTGCGGCCGTGGAAGGGAGTCAGGGACGCTTCCAAGCCGGGAGCGCTGTGCCCGCAGGTGCCGTCGCAGTACGCGCAGGTGTCCAGCGAGGAGGAGGACTGCCTGTTCCTGAACGTCACCGCGCCCGCCGCCGCACGGCACCGCCCCGCCCCCGTACTGGTGTGGATCCACGGTGACGGTTCGGTCGGCGCGGGCAGCTTCTTCGACGCGCGGCGGCTCGCCGATCGCGGCGTGGTGGTCGTCACCGTCAACTACCGGCTCGGGATCTTCGGCGGCTTCGCCCACCCGGGCCTGAAGGGGTCGGGGACCTTCGGACTCCAGGACCAGCAGGCCGCGTTGCGCTGGGTACGGCGCAACGCGGCGGCGTTCGACGGTGACGCGGCGAACGTGACCGTGGCGGGCTCCTCGTTCGGCGCCGCGGCCATCACAGGACACCTCACCTCACCCGGGGCGCGCGGCCTGTTCGACCGGGCCGTCCTGTCGAGCGGCGAGGGCATGATGGACCTGCCGGCCTGGACGATGGGCCCGGACGTGCCCGGATATCCGTGGTTCGTCTGGCGTACGGCACGGGAGACCGAGGACATCAGCGCGGAGATGACCTCGTCACTGGGGTGTGCGGCGCCCGACCCGGCACGGACGCTGCGGTGCCTGCGTGCCCTGCCGGTCAAGAGGATCCTCAAGGTCCCGTACATCATGAACGCCTTCCAGGTCATGGCCCACGGCAACGAGACGCTGCCGCGGCTTCCGGCCAGGGCTTTGCACGAGGGGCGCTTCCACCGTGTGCCGGTGCTTTCGGGAGCGACACTCGACGAACACCGTACGTTCGTGGGCATGCTGTACGACGCCGTCGGCAAGCCGTTCACCAGCGACGACTACGGCCGTGCGCTCACGAAGGCGTTCGGCAGGCGCGCAGACGCGGTACGCGCGCGGTACCCGCTGACGCGGTTCCCGTCCCCGGCCATCGCCTGGTCGGCCGTCGTCACCGACCGGATGTGGGCCCGGGGCATCCACGCGCAGCATGTGGCGCTCTCGCGCTACGTGCCGACGTACGCCTACGAGTTCGCCGACCGGAACGCGCCCATGTACCTCCCGCTGCCCGGCCGCTTCGACTTCGGCGCCTACCACGCAGGAGACACGCCCTACGTGTTCGAGGAGCCGGAGGTGAGCAAGCGCTTCACCGCTGCGCAGCGGTGGCTGTCGGACACCATGACGGACCAGTGGGCCGCCTTCGCCCGCACCGGCACACCCAACGGGCCCCGCCTGCCGGTCTGGCGTCCGTACCGGACCGCGGACCCGCGTCCGTACACCCAGTCGCTGGCACCGGACCGGATCGCCCCGGTCGACTACGCCCGTGAGCACGCCCTGGGCTTCTGGCGCCGGTTTCCGTGAGGGGCCGGTCGCGTCCGCTCAGCGGAGCTGTCCGGTGGTGGACGCGAGGGCCAGATCCTGGAGGTACGTCCCGAAGCCGTGGGTGGCGCGGGGGTCCGTACGGCCGGAGGTCAGGACGGGGCAGCGGTCCGTTCTGAGGATGCGGGCGCCGATGCGTTCCAGTGCGGCCGCCAGCGCGTGGTCCTCGCTGTGCGGCAGCGCGGGGAACCCTCGTACGCGGAGGTAGGCGTCGGCGGCGACCCCCAGGTTGGCGCCGTGGACGTGCGGGTGGTCCCAGGCGCGGTCGCGGGCGGGCCGCCCGGCGAAGTACAGCGAGTGGTGCCGCTGTGCGACCGCCGCGCTCAAGGTGGGGTGCGGGGCGATCCGTATGGTGCCGAGCACGCAGTCCCACCCGGCGGCAGCCTGCTCGACCTGGTGGGTCAGCCACGCGGCGGGTACGAGCGTGTCGGCGTCGGTGGTGGCGATCCAGGCCCGGCCGGCGGCGGGTCCGAGCAGGTCGAGGCCCTGCGCGACGGCGGCGGCCCGGGCCGCGCCGACGTTGCGCCGCGCCAGTTCCACGACGTGCGCGCCGTGCCGGCGGGCCTGCGCCGCGGTGCCGTCGGAGCAGGCGTCGGCGGCGACCACCGTCACCACCCGTACCCGCCGCGCCAGCAGTTCCGGCTGCCGGGCGGCCGTGTGCAGGGACCGGAGCGCGGCGGGCAGCGCCGCCTCCTCGTTGTGCGCGGGAACGGCGACCACCAGGGCCGCCGGTGCGGTGACCGGACCGTTCACACCAGCCCCTCGGCTGCCGCGGGCGCGGGGGCGGCGCTGCCGTCCGGCAGGCGCCGGGTGAACACGTGCAGCATGAAGTCGGCGTCGTTGAGCTGTGTGACGGGCGCGAGTTCGTCCACGGCGGTGAGCAGCGGGGCGAGCTGTGTGCCGGTACGGAGGTGGTCCTCGGCCGGGTGGTCCCAGTGCACGGTCACGAGGGTGCCGCCGGGTTCCAGGCAGGCCACGGTCCGCTGCAGGATCTCGCGCAGTGTGGCGTCGTCGAAGTAGTACAGCAGCTCGGAGAGCACGATCAGGTCAAACGTTTCTTCAGGCCACTCGTCCGGTATCGCCATGGTCCGGACCTCGACGTGCGGCCGGTCGCGGTTGCGGCGGGCGGCCGCTTCGGCGGCGGCCGGCACCCGGTCGGCGGCCAGCACCTCGTCGCAGCGCTCGGCCAGCAGCCCGGTCAGGACACCGACGGAACAGCCCGGCTCGAACGCCCGGCGGTAGCGGCGGCGGGGCAGCGCGGCGACAGTCAGGGCGTACTTGCGCTGCTCGTACCACCGGCCCGCCAGGTCCCAGGGGTCGGCCGAACCGGCGTACATGGTGGTGAAGTAGGACGGGGGTGTGGGTACGGAGCGGTCCGTACCCGGGATGGACCGGTTCATCGTCATGTGAAGACCACCTCGAAAGGGCGCGTGTGGTGGGCGAGTTCGGCGGGCGGCAGGATCACCGTGTCGTCGCCGGGGCCGAGGGGCGCGAGCTGGCTGGCGAAGCGGCGGATCGCCGCCTCCTTGCGCGTCCGCGCCGGCCGGGACAGCGGCAGCCGTCGGGCGGCGGACCACGGGACGCGCGGGTCCCCCGGTGACGCCCAGTGCCACATCCACACCGGGTAGTGCCAGCAGGGCGTGCCGGTCTCCCGCGCGGCGACGGCCGCGGCCCGCCCCGCCGCCTCATGGTCGGCGTGCAGATCGCCCGTCCACGGCGCGACGCACAGCGCGGCGCCGGTCTCCCGCAGCACCGCGGCGATCTCCCGTTCCAGCCGCGCCTCGTGGGCATCGACACCGGTGTCGGGGATGCGCAGCCGGTACGTACGGTGCTCGCGCAGCCCGAGTTCGCCGAGCGCACGCTCCAGTTCGGCCGCACGCAGCGCGGCGATCCGCTCCGCCGCCAGGTGCGGGTGCGACCCCTCGCCGTCGGTGACGGTCACGAGCCGGACCTCGCCGCTGAGCTGCGCCATCGTGCCGCCGAAGCCCAGGACCTCGTCGTCGGGGTGGGCGGCGACCACCACGACGGGCCCGGACGGCGGCCGTACGGCGGGCAGCCGCGCCAGTTGTGCCCAGGCGGCCCACCGTTCCTCCGGCGTGCCGGGCGCCTCGATGGCCTCGGCGGCCGCCGCGCGGTCGAACTCACCGATCACCGCTTCGGCCCCGCATCCGATCGCGCTTCCGCCCCCACCACCGGATTCACTCCCGGTTCCACTTCCGGACCCGCCTTCTGCCCCACCAGCGCGCCCAGTTCCGCGAGGTTGCGTTCGGCGTGGTGCTGCCGGATGTACACCGTCAGGTCGACGGCATGGCGGGCATGGCGCGGGTCGTGGCACAGCGGTCCGGCGCCGGTCGCCCGCCCGACCCGGTCCAGTACGTCGCTGCAGGCCCGCTCCGCGATCGCCCGTACCCGCAGGCTGCGCAGCCGCGCGGCGCCCGAGCGGTCCAGCGGATCGGCGTCGATGGCCCGCGCCGCCTCCCACAGCGCGGTTTCCGCGGCGTACAGCGCCACGTCCACCGCGCCCAGGTGCGCGGCGGTCAGCGGGTCCTCCGTACGGGCACCGGCCTGAAGGGTGTCGGCGACCGCCCGCGCCCCGCCGAGCCAGCAGGCGGCGACGCCGATGCCGCCGTGCTGGAATCCCGGCCGGTCCAGGTAGGCCCCCACCTCGCCGACCGGCCGGGCCGGGACCTCCGTGAAGCGCACGTCCGGGGTGTCGCTGCCCGCCATGCCGATGGCCTGCCAAGTCCCTTCGAGCGGCGCGTATCCAGGGTGATCGGTGCGTACGGCGAACAGCCTGCGGCCCTCCTCGGTGTCCGCCGTGACCAGGCCGTGGGTGCAGGAGTGCGCCCCCGAGCAGTACGCCTTGCGGCCCTCCAGGAGCCACCCGTCACCGTCTTGGTGCGCCTGGAGCCCGGTGCCGGGCGGCTGCGCGGCCCAGACGCCCCAGCGCTCACCCGGACCGGGCGGGGCCTCCCCCAGCTCGCACAGAATGGCCGTGGCGTCGGCATGGCCTTCCGCCAGCCTGGCGAGCGACAGGTCGGCGCGCCCCAGCGCGTACAGGGCGGCGAAACGGTCCCGCGTACGCCCGGCTCCCGGCAGCGGCAGATCACGCGCCTCGGTGTCCGCCCAGGTGGCGAACCGGTCCGCCACCGACCGCCGAAGCTCCTCGGCGTCCGGGACGCGTCTCGTCTCCACTCCCACACTCATGTCACGTCCCACCTTCCGCACGGCCGTGACCGGCACTCGCATCCATGAATCCCACGGCCCGCACCTCGCCGTCGGACCGGCTCGATCCGAATACCCCGCAGTGGATCTCTTATACGGCGATCTTGTCGGGCCCGGCCCCGGAGCCGTGAGCACGGGACACCCCTGGGTTCCGGCCTCTTGCCCTCCCACCCCGGATGGCTATAGCTTCTAACTTACGGAATAGGTTCTACCTCGGTGCGGAGTGCGCACCACGCGTCCGCCCCAGCGCACACCCCTCCGCCCCCTTCGAACGAAGGAATGCCATGACCACCACCGACACCTCACGCCTCACCCCCACCTCTCGGCGCCCCTGACGGCCCGTCACACCCACCACACCCAACCGAGCACCCACAAGGAGACCGCCATGCCCGGCATCCGCAGAAGCAGCACCCGCGCCGCCCTGTTCACCCTCCCGCTCGTCATCGGCCTCCTCGGCACTGCCGCCGCGCCCGCCGGAGCCACGCCTCACCACCCCGGCACGTCCCTCACCTGCCGCGGGAAGGGCGTCGATCCCGGCGCCCTCATCCGCCAGAAAACCGAAACCGTGATCCACGCGCCGCTGCACACCATTTGGAAGCTCCAGACCGATGTGGAGCGCTGGCCGTCCTGGCAGTCTCCTGTCGGGACCGCGAAGCGCCTCGATCACGGCCCCTTGCGGAAGGGCTCGGTCTTCCGGTGGACGACTCCGGCGCCCGCCACTCCCACGACTCCCGCCACCACCCTGGAGATCACCTCGACCGTCGAGCAGCTCAGGCACAACTCCTGCATCCGCTGGACCGGTCCCGCGATCGGTGACGGGCTGCGCATCGACAGGGGCGTCCACGTGTGGAACTTCACCAAGGTCGCCGGCGGCGTCCGCGTGAGCACCGAGGAGACCCATCGCGGCGCCCAGGTCGAATCGAATGTCCCCCTCGCCGAGGAGATCCTCCGCAGGGGCCTCGAACAGTGGCTGAGCGACCTCAAGGCCGCCGCCGAGTCCCGCGCCCACGGCCGGACGTACTGAGCCACGACACGTTCGGCGGCCACGGCGGCGGTCCGAGACGTCGGGGGCGCGGCGCACTCCCCCATCGCGCCCTTCAGCCGTACGACGTTGGGCGTCCAATATTTCAGCCCTCAATCAGGGGCGGACCGCAAGCAGTTGCAGTCATCGCCGTACGGCACCCCCGCGCCCGTATACCTCCCCGGAGGCCGACGAGGTCCCCGACACAACAGACGGAACACCATAAGTGGGGATCTTCATTTCTTCCGGTGACGCCTCGGGGTAGCCTTTCACGAATTTGCCGTACGGCAAGGTCATGAGGTGTCGGCGCGGGGCACGGGTGTGCGCCTTCGGTGGCGGGAACCATAGCGCCGCCGAGCCTTGCGCTGGCAGTCTGGTCAGGGGAACGAGGTTGGTCATGGCTGCTGGAACGGCGGGCGAGAAGGCGCGACCGGTGGCGCGGGCGGCGCGCACCGAGGTGAAGGTCGGGGAGCCGGAGCTGCGCCAGCTGCTCGCCGGGCTCACCGCCGTACGCGACGGGAACTTCGGGACCCGTCTGCCGGACGACGCCGACGGGCTGCTCGGGGAGATCGCGACCGTCTTCAACGGCATGGTCGACCAGCTGTCCCTGTTCACCTCGGAAGTGACCCGGGTGGCGCGCGAGGTCGGCAGCGAAGGCCGGCTCGGCGGCCAGGCGCAGGTGCCGGGCGTCTCGGGCACCTGGGCGGATCTGACCGACTCGGTGAACGCCATGGCCGGCAACCTCACCTCCCAGGTGCGCGACATCGCGCAGGTGGCCACCGCCGTCGCGAAGGGCGATCTCTCACAGAAGATCGACGTCGATGCCCAGGGCGAGATCCTGGAGTTGAAGAACACCGTCAACACGATGGTGGACCAGCTGTCCGCCTTCGCCGACGAAGTCACCCGCGTGGCGCGCGAGGTCGGCAGCGAAGGGCGGCTGGGCGGGCAGGCGCAGGTGCCCGGAGTGGGCGGAACCTGGCGCGACCTGACCGACTCCGTCAACTTCATGGCCGGGAACCTCACCTCGCAGGTACGCAATATCGCGCAGGTCACCACCGCGGTCGCCAAGGGCGACCTGTCGCAGAAGATCACCGTGGACGCCCGGGGCGAGATCCTGGAGCTGAAGACCACGGTGAACACGATGGTGGACCAGCTGTCCGCCTTCGCCGACGAAGTCACCCGCGTCGCCCGCGAGGTCGGCACCGAGGGGCGGCTCGGCGGGCAGGCGCAGGTGCCCGGAGTGGGCGGAACCTGGCGCGACCTGACCGACTCCGTCAACTTCATGGCCGGGAATCTGACGTCGCAGGTGCGCTCCATCGCGGCGGTCGCCACCTCGGTGGCCCAGGGCGACCTGTCGCAGAAGATCACGGTGGATGCCCGCGGCGAGATCCTGGAGCTGAAGAACACCATCAACACGATGGTCGGCCAGCTCTCGGCCTTCGCCGACGAGGTCACGCGCGTCGCCCGCGAGGTCGGCACCGAGGGCAACCTCGGCGGCCAGGCCACCGTACGGGGCGTGTCGGGCACCTGGAAGGACCTGACCGACAACGTCAACGTGATGGCCTCCAACCTGACCGGCCAGGTGCGTTCCATCGCCCAGGTGGCCGCGGCGGTCGCCAAGGGCGATCTCTCGCAGAAGATCACGGTCGAGGCGAAGGGCGAGGTGGCCGCGCTCGCCGGTGTGATCAACACGATGGTCGACACGCTCTCCGCGTTCGCCGACGAGGTCACGCGCGTCGCCCGCGAGGTCGGCACCGAGGGCATGCTCGGCGGCCAGGCCCGCGTACCGAACGTGGCCGGTACGTGGAAGGATCTGACCGACAACGTCAACTCGATGGCCAACAACCTGACCGGTCAGGTGCGCAACATCGCCCAGGTCACCACCGCGGTCGCCAACGGTGACCTGTCGAAGAAGATCGACGTCGATGCCCGGGGCGAGATCCTGGAACTCAAGACCACCATCAACACCATGGTCGACCAGCTCTCCTCGTTCGCCTCCGAGGTCACCCGGGTGGCCCGCGAGGTCGGCAGCGAAGGACGGCTCGGCGGCCAGGCCGAGGTCGAGGGCGTATCGGGCACCTGGAAGCGGCTGACCGAGAACGTCAACGAGCTGGCCGGCAACCTCACCCGGCAGGTACGGGCCATCGCCGGGGTGACCAGCGCGGTCGCCGAGGGCGATCTGACCCGGTCCATCACGGTGGACGCCTCCGGCGAGGTCGCGGAGCTCAAGGACAACATCAACTCCATGGTGCGGTCCCTGCGCGAGACCACCCGGGCCAACCAGGAGCAGGACTGGCTCAAGAGCAACCTGGCCCGCATCTCCGGACTGATGCAGGGCCACCGGGACCTCGCGGTCGTCGCCGAGCTGGTCATGGACGAGCTGACGCCGCTCGTCTCGGCCCAGTACGGCGCCTTCTACCTGGCCGAGGAGACCGAGCGCGGCACCGTACTGAGGCTCGTCGGCGCGTACGGCCGTCCCCCCGGCAGCACCGCGCCCGACCGGTTCGGGCTGGGCGAGTCGCTGGTCGGCCAGGCCGCGCGCAGCCGCCGTACGATCGTCGCGGACGGCGTGCCGGGCGACTACATCAGCATCTCCAGCGGCCTGGGCCGGACGGCGCCGGGCAGCCTGATCGTGCTGCCGATCATCGTGGAGGACCAGGTCCTCGGCATCATCGAGCTGGCGTCCTTCACCTCCTTCACCCCCGTGCACCGGGACTTCCTCGAACAGCTCATGGAGATGGTGGGCGTCAACGTCAACACCATCGTCGCCAACGCGCGTACCGACGAGCTGCTGGAGGAGTCGCAGCGCCTGGCCGGGGAGCTGCAAGCGCGCTCCGGGGAGCTGACGCGGCAGCAGGAGGAACTCCAGCGCTCCAACGAGGAGCTGGAGGAGAAGGCCGAGCTGCTCGCCTCCCAGAACCGCGACATCGAGACCAAGAACCTGGAGATCGAGCAGGCGCGGCAGGAGCTGGAGGACCGGGCGCGGCAGCTGGCGCTGGCGTCGAAGTACAAGTCGGAGTTCCTGGCCAACATGAGCCACGAGCTGCGCACTCCGCTCAACAGCCTGCTCATCCTGGCGCAGCTGCTCGCGCAGAACCCGACCCGCAACCTCACGCCCAAGCAGGTGGAGTACGCGGGCATCATCCACTCCGCGGGCTCCGATCTGCTCCAGCTCATCAACGACATCCTCGACCTGTCGAAGGTCGAGGCGGGCAAGATGGACATCAATCCGGAGCGGGTGGCGCTGCGGCAGCTCCTGGACTACGTCGAGGCGACGTTCCGGCCGATGACGACCCAGAAGAGCCTCGACTTCACGATCAGTGCCGCGCCCGGCGTCCCGGTGGACCTGCTGACCGACGACGCCCGGTTGCGTCAGATCCTGCGCAACCTCCTGTCCAACGCGGTCAAGTTCACCGAGGAGGGCAGCGTCGAGCTGCGGATCGAGCCCGCCGCCGACAGTGAACTGCCCGATACGGTGCGCCGCGGCGGCCCCGTCGTCGCCTTCCGCGTCAAGGACACCGGTATCGGCATCCCGGAGCAGCAGCTCGCGGTGATCTTCGGGGCGTTCCAGCAGGCGGACGGCACCACCAGCCGCAAGTACGGGGGCACCGGCCTCGGCCTGTCCATCAGCCGCGAGATCGCCCACCTCCTGGGCGGCGCGGTGACGGCCCAGAGCACACCGGGGCTGGGCAGCGCCTTCACCCTGTATCTGCCCGTGGCCCGCGCCGACTTCCAGAAGCAGGCCGGGCCGGCGGCCGTCGAGGCACCGGCAGGCGAGTGGGGTACGGGGCGCGAGAGCCGGCCGCATCCCCCCGCCGCCGAGCCCGCGCCGCCGCGCCGGCTGCTGGTGATCGAGGAGCGTCCCCGCGGGCTGCTCTCCCACGTGGCCGAGAGCGCGGTCGCCGAGCTGGCCGGGGGCGGCCAGGACCTGGGCGACCGGCCGGAGACCATCGAGGTCGTCTCCGCGGTCGGCGCCCAGGAGGCCGCCGGAGCGCTGGCCGCCGAGCCCTTCCACTGCGTGGTCCTGGACCTGGACATGGCAGGCGGCGAGGCCCTGCGGTTCCTGGAGGCGATGGACGGCGACGCCGCCGTACGCACCGTCGCCGTCCTCGCCCACAACAGCAGGCGTCTGGAGGCGGAGCAGGAACGCACCCTGCAAGCACGTGCCCGTACCCAGCCGCTGGAGATCCTCTCCAGCCTGGACGAACTGCGTGAACGCATCGCCTTGCACCTGTCCGCCGAGCAGCCCGGTGACGTGCTGCCGCTGGTACGCCCGGAGGAGCCGCAGGCCCCGCGGCCCGTCGACGACAGCCTCAGCGGCCGCACCGTCCTGGTCGTGGACGACGACGCCCGCAACCTGTACGCGCTCAGCGGCATCCTGGAACTGCACGGCATCCACGTCCGGCACGCGGAGAACGGCCGGGAGGGAATCCAGGCGCTCACCGAACACCCGGACATCGACCTCATCCTGATGGACGTGATGATGCCCGAGATGGACGGCTACGCCGCGACCGCGGAGATCCGGCGGATGCCGAAACACGCCGGGCTGCCCATCATCGCGGTCACGGCCAAGGCCATGCCCGGGGACCGGGAGAAGAGCCTCGCCTCCGGAGCCAGCGACTACGTCACCAAGCCGGTGGACACCGACGACCTGATCGCCTGCGTCCGCCGGTGGCTGGCCTCCTGAGGGGACGTGCCCGGTCGGCCGGGCACGTCGTCCGGGCCCCGCGCACGCGCCGCACTCACCGCATCGAGGAATCGACACGATCATGAGCCCTTTCGAGCACGTCGGAGCCCCGTCAGGGGACGACGGGTCGCCGGCGTCCGAGGACGGGGCGGGCCAGGGCCCGTCCGTACCGGGCAGCCTGCCCGCGCCGGCCGGGCCGGAGCGCGGCCCTGGCCCCACCGGCGCCCGGCCGGACCGGATGTCCGCCGTCGGCCGGCTGGCCGCCACGGTCGCGCGCCTGCGCAGCGAGGTCCAGGCGGCGCATGCGGCGGCCGACGGGCGTGCGCTGATCGAACTCGCCAAGGGCATCATGGTCGAACGGCTGCGCTGCGGGCCGGCCCAGGCGACGCGGCAGCTGGCCGAACTCGCGGAGAAGGCCGCGGTCTCCCAGCTGGAGCTGGCCGTGGACATCATCAACCAGGCGGCCCGCGACCGGGTGGCGGAGGTCGCCGGCGACTTCCTGCACCGCACCCGTACCGAGCCCGCCGGGACGGGCCCGGCCGACGCGGCGGGCGCAACCGTCGGAGTGCGCTTGCGTACGGCCGAGAGCGCGGCCCTGGCCGCCGGTGACGCGCAAGCCGTGGCCGACTCGCTCCTTCAGCACGCGCTGACTCCGCTCGGTGCCACGGCCGTCGCCATCTGGACCGCGGGCTCGGACACGTCCCTCACCCTGGCCGGTCACGCGGGTTTTCCCGCCGACGAGGCGGTGCGCTGGCGGTACGTGCCTCCCGGCGTGGTCACCGTCGCCCGCCAGGCGCTGACCGAGCGCGACACCGTACGGTTCGCCTCCCTGTCCGAGACGGGCATCCCCTCGATCGGCCGCACTCACCACCCGCACGGCGGCCGCGTGGCGCTCCCCGCCGGCACCGGCGGCCGTATCCACGGCGTGCTGGAGATCTGCTGGCAGCAGCCGCTGCCCCCGCAGCCGCCCGTGATCATGCGTCAGATAGAGGCTTTGGCGGAACTGTGCGCCCACGCCCTCGAAACCACCCCCGCCGTGTACGGGCACGGCCCCGCCCCCGCCCAGCGCGTCCCCGCCGTGGCCGAACTGGTGGACCTGGCAGACGGACTCCACGACCCCGCCCTCGTCCTCACCCCCCACCTCGGGCCCGACGGCGAGCTGACCGACTTCCGCATCCACCACGTCAACGGCCGCTTCATGGACCCGGCGGGCCGCCCCCGCAGCACCGTGGGCGGTGCCCTCCTCCTGGAGGCGTACCCGATGGCCGCCGACGAGAGCGACCTCTTCGACAAGGTCCAGCGCGTCTACGCCACCGGAGAGCCCTTCCGCGCCCAGCGGATGACCCTGACCGCCCTGGTGGACCAGGTGCCCCTGGCCGCCGTCGCCGACATCAGCGTCAGCCGCCACGGGGACAGCGTGCTGCTCATCTGGCGCATCGAGGACGAGACCGCCCGGCTCGCCAGCCTGCTCCAGCACGCCCAGCGCCTCGGCCGTATCGGCGGCTTCGAGGAGAACCTGCTGACGGACGAGATCACCTGGAACGGGCAGCTCTTCGCCCTGTACGGACGGCCGCCCACCGGCACGCCCGTCTCGCTGCGCGAACTGGCCGCCCACGCGCACCCGGACGACGGCATCGCCATCGGCCGCTTCCTGCGCGCCGTGCTGCACCACCAGCGCTCCGCCTCGGCCGCCTTCCGTCTCCAGCGCCCCGACGGCGTCACCCGGCACATCCGGGTGATCGCGGAGCCCGTACACGACGCCGAGGGCAGCCTCCTCGCCGTGCGCGGCGCCTACCAGGACATCTCCGCCCAGCACTGGACCGAGGTGGCGCTCGCCGCCACCCGCGACCAGCTCGCCCACACCGAACAGGAATCCGCCGAGCGCAACCGTCTCGCGCTGCAACTCCAGCAGGCCATCATGCCGCCGACCCGGGGCCCGATCGCCGCGCCCGGCCTCCAGATAGCCGTGCGCTACCGGCCCGCGGAAACCGAGTCCCTGGTGGGCGGCGACTGGTACGACGCGGTCGTCCTGCCGTCCCGGCGCGTGCTGCTCTGCGTCGGCGACATCGCGGGCCACGGCATCGAGGCGGCCACCGGCATGGTGGTCCTGCGCAACGCGCTGCGCGGCCTCGCCATCACCGGAGCCGGCCCGGCGCAGCTGCTGTCCTGGCTGAACATCGTGGCGCACCACCTGACCGACCAGGTCACCGCCACGGCCGTCTGCGGCCTGTACGACCCCGGGACCCGCACCCTGCGCTGGGCCAGAGCCGGCCATCTCCCACCGGTCCTGGTCCGCGGCCGTGAAGCGACCCGGCTGCCCCTGGTCGGCGGCCTGCTCCTGGGAGCCGTCGCCCAAGCGACCTACGAGGAGGCCGAACTCCAGCTGGAGGCGGACGACACCCTCCTGATGTACACGGACGGCCTGGTCGAACGCCGCGACACCGCCATCCACGACTCCCTGGCCCAGCTGCTCGCCACCGCACAGTCCCCCGCGCCCACGCTGGAACACCGGCTCGATCAACTGCTGACGCACAGCAAGTCGGACACGGACGACGACACGTGCCTGGTGGGGATTCAGGTGGTGTGAGGCGGTGGGCCGCGGGTCTTGGTCAGGCTGGGTCGCGGGCCCACTCCGACGCCCCGACCGTCGTCTTCGAGGCGGGCGCCGCCGCCACCCGTTCGTCCTGGGCCCTGGTGCAGCCCACGGTGGGCACCTGGACACGCGCCATCGTCTACGACCGCGCCGGACTCGGCCGCAGCCCCGCCGACCCCGCCTCCCGCACGATGCGCCGCATGGCGGACGACCTGCAGGACCTGCTCGACCACTTCGGCCCCGGCCCGTACGTACTCGTCGGGCACAGCGCGGGCGGCCCGCTGGTACGCCTCGCCGCGGCCGGACGTCTGGACCGGATCCGCGGCCTGGTATTGGTCGACCCGACCGACGAGGGCGCGGACCTGCTGTTCGGCCCACTGTTCCGGCGGGCCGAGCGTACGTCCATCGCGATCAACCTCCTGCTGGCCCGGCTACGTCTGCTCGGCCTCGTCCACCGATCCGCAGCCGCACCGCTGCCCGAAGACGCGCGCCGCGACATGCAGCGCGACGGATTCACCGCCGACCTGATCAAAACCCAGCGCGCCCAGGCCCGCACTTTCCTCGACGAACTTGCCGCATTCCGCAGCACCCCACCCGAACTGGGCGAGGTGCCCATCACCCTCATCTCCGGCGCCCTCCCCGGCAACGGCATGACCAAGTCCACCCGCCGTGCCGCCAACGACTCCCACGCCCGCAGCGCAGCCAAATCCGCACAGGGCAAGCACGTCATCGCTCCCCGGTCGGGGCATCACGTACGACTCACCGACCCGGAATTGATAGCCGAAGAGATCCGCCTGATCGCTGTTGGGACACATCGTTCGTGAACTGAGCCGTGTGCCCCATAACTTATCGGACCTAGGGGCGTCGCGCGAGGAAGACGAATTCCTTCCCCGGCCGGTCCAGCGCATCACGAATGTCGTCCACCACGAATCCTTGCTCCGCCAAGTCCGTCTCGATCTCCGACCGCTCACGAAACCGCAACGTCGACTCCGAGGTCAGGACCTGCCCATCCGCAGCGAACACATAACTCCAACGGAACGCGACCAGCGGCAGGCTCACCTCCACCAGTTGCACCCAGCTCTCGACGCGACCGACACCGGGAATGTCCGTCACCTTGTAGGAGGATTCCCGGTTCCACTCGTCCCAGGCGCGCTTGGCAGGGTCCCGAGACTCGAACACCAGGTACCCGCCGGGCCGCAGGGATTCAAACGCCGTGCGAAGGGTCCTCCGCCACATCCACGGATCGCTGATTGCCTGGGCGACGTTCGCCGTCATCGTCACGAGATCAACACGAAGCGGCGGCAGGGCCGTCGCATCACCACATATCCAGTGCACGCGGTCAGCGCCGGGTTTGGCGCGGGCCACATCGATGGAGGCCCGGGCAGGGTCGATCCCGATGACCTCAACCCCACGCTCGGCCAACAGCAGCGCGAACACGCCTGTCCCACATCCGATGTCCAGCACTCGACTGGCGCCGAACTCCACCGCCAACCGGACGTACGGATCGAGGTCACCTCGGTCCGGGGCGAGCGGATCGTAGATCGCGGCGAGCCGTGGATGCCCGAAGCATTCGTCAGTCATGGGGCCGAAGATACGGGGAGCCGGCCCCGGGGGCTACTCCGTCACGACCGCGCGCTGGGGAGAGCCATAGCGTTTCCTGTTTCCTGCCACGCTCTCGGCGCTCACCGATGAATAGATGGCGCGCACGTCTCCCACGCAGTCGGCGCTGCGTGGGTATTTCTGCCATTCCTCACGGGACCGGAACACCATCACGGATACCTGTGAAGCAGGCTGCCAGTGCTGGGTGAACGCCGGCGCGTTGGCGTCCGGAACGTATTCCAGGGGGACGCCGCGCTTGCCCAGCAGCCGCTCCAGTTTGTCGAACCGCAGATGGCGGTCGAAGCGGCCGTACCTCTCGCGAATGGCCTCGTTGACTACGCTGCCGCCGTGGCGCGCCAGCTGATGCACGCCCAGCGTGAAGTGGTGCCCCTCCCACGGGTGGTCCGGTGAATCCCGTAGCCAGAAGAACTCGACCATTCCATAGTCACGGGACATGCTGTGGTCGTCGAAGGAGTTCTCGGCGAAGTCGGAACCCAGGATCTCGGTGACCCGGTCGGGGTTGTCCGTCGGCCTGGCTCCGAGCACGGTTCCTGAGGTCACCACGTCCATGTAGAACGCGAGGGAATACGGGGTCAAGTGGTCGCTCCAGCCCACGAACGATACGGCAAACCGGCCTCTCGGAAACGGTCCAGCAGGCAACGCTACACCGCTGAACACCCCCGCGTTGGCTCGAACTCGTCCACGCATCCACCCCGAAGCATGCCAACCTGACAGCACCCCACGCGCGAGGAAGGTGCCGGCATGACCAACACGTACCTGCCCGGGCAGCCGAGTGATGCGCAGCTTCCCGACTTCAGTGCTCTGCCGCTCGGGGAGCTGGCGTCCCATACGGAGCATCCGGTGCTGAGCACGCTGCTTCCCGGTGTGTGCGAGCGTCTGGAGGATCCGGGCGGCGCGGTCGCGTTCTACGATGACGCGCCTCCTGTTGCGTGAGTGAGGCGGTCCGGCCCGTTCCCTTTCGGCAGTTCGTGCTCAAGGTGCACAGCAGGTGCAACCTCGCTTGTACCTACTGTTACGTCTACGAGGGCCCCGACCAGAGCTGGCGCGAGCGTCCCGTCCGCGTGGCCGAGCGCACCATGCGCCGTACCGCGGAACGGATCGCCGAGCACGTCGCCACCCACGGGCTGCGTTCGATACGTATCGACCTGCACGGCGGAGAACCTCTGCTCGCCGGGCCCGCCGCGCTGATCACCTACGCGCAGACCGTCCGCGACGCCCTGCCACACCACTGCTCCGTAGCCGTTTCGGTGCAAACCAACGGCACGCTGCTCACCGCGGACATCCTGAAGCAGCTCAGCGCGGCCGGCATCACCGTCGGCCTGAGCCTCGACGGCGGCAGCGCCCGCCTCAACCGCCGGCGCATCGACCGCGCCGGACGCTCCTCGTGGCCTTCGGTACGGCGCGCGGCCGGGCTGCTGGCCGATGCCCCCGCCTCGTACGGGGGCATTCTGTGCACCATCGACGTGGACACCGACCCCGGGGAGATCTACCGGTCATTGGTCGCGCTCGGCCCGCCCAGCCTGGACTTCCTGCTGCCGTACGGGAATTGGAGCGAGCCGCCGCCCGGGATCGGCCCGTTCGCCGGGCCCGCGTGCCGGGCAGCGCGCCCTGTCCCGTACGGTCACTGGCTGGCCCACGTCTTCGACCTGTGGTGGGATGCGCCGTCCGGCCACCCGCCCGTACAGGTGCGCCTGTTCGGGGAGATCGTGGCGCTGCTGCTCGGCGCGGCGAGCAGAACCGAGACGGTGGGTCTGTCCCCGCTGGCCGTTGTGGTGATCGACACTGATGGTTCCATTCAACGTGTCGATTCCCTCAAGACCGCGTACGCGGGCGCACCCGATCTGGAAATGGACGTATTCCGGAACGACTTCGAGGACGCCCTGCACCACCCGGATACCGTGGCCGCTCAGGTGCGCGGACTGGCCACGCTGTGCGCCAGCTGTCGGAGCTGTCCCGTGGTCGGTGTCTGTGGCGGCGGGAGGTACACCGACCGTTATGTGCACGGCACGGGCTTCGACCATCCTTCGGTGTACTGCGCGGATCTGGAATACCTGATTCGCCATATCGGCGATCGGCTTCAGCAGGCCGTGCGCAAGGAGCGTGCCCATTCGGAATAGTGCTCAGTGCCTGGCTCCCGGTACGCTGCACCCATGCCCTACGGGATCACTCTCTTCCGCCGGCTTCCGGGCCGTACGCTCTCTGAAACGCTCGACCATCGGGCCGCGGCTTGGGATGGTGATGTGGATTTCGAGCGGAACCCCCTGAACCTTACGCCGGACCGGCGCGCCGCTTGGGATGAGATCGTGCGCCGGGCGAGCGCGGAGATCGGGCCCGTATCCGTCGAGGAATACCCGTACAACCTGACCCTGGAACGCAACGGGCCCGTCGGCCGCATTCAGCTCGACTACGACGGGGACTCGGCCGAAATCGAGTTCGCTTACCGTCATTTCGGCGAGGCGGCGCGGCAGATCGTCGCGGAGGCGTACCGTCTCGCGGGCATCGTGGAAGACATTACCGGGCTCGTAGGCTTCGACTGTCAGACGGAACGTCCTACGGCCGAGGGGGACATCGATGCGGCCGCCGCCCTGCTCGGCGGCATTTCCCACTGGGCCCGGACCGAGGTTCCCCGCATGCTGGCGGAAGACCGGCCGGGGACGGGGCCCCGTAACTGATCGCATCAGCCGACGGCAGCGGGCGGCCGAGCCTCGTGCTCCCGCTGCGCCCGCCCTCACATCCGTTCCGGCGCCGAAACCCCGAGCAGCCGCAGCCCGTTGCGCAGCACCACCCTGCTGGCCTCCGTCAGCCACAGCCGGGCCCGGGTGCGGTCGTCCGCAGCCTCGCCGGTCCGCGGCAGGACACGGCAGGCGTCGTAAAAGCGGTGATACGTGGCGGCCAGCGCCTCCAGGTAGTGCGCCACCCTGTGCGGTTCGCGCAGCGTCGCGGCGCCCGCCACGACCTGCGGAAACTCGGCCAGCACGCCCAGCAGAACCGTCTCCCGCGGGTGGGAGAGCAGGGAAGGTTCGAAGTTCTGCGGCGCGCCCCTGTCGATTCCTGTTCCCCGTGCCTTGCGCTGCACGGCGCACAGCCGGGTGTGCGCGTACTGGACGTAGTAAACGGGGTTGTCGTTCGACTGCCGGGTGAGCAGGTCGATGTCGAGGTCGATCACCGCGTCCACACTGGCCCGCGCGAGCGCGTACCGCGCGGCGTCCACACCGACCGCTTCGACCAGGTCGTCCAGGGTGACGACCGTGCCCGCCCGCTTGCTCATCCGGACCGGCTCCCCGTCCCTGACGAGGTTGACCAGCTGCCCGATGAGGATCTCCAGGTGGGTGTCCGGGTCATCACCGAAGCAGGCCGCCATGGCACGCATCCGGCCCACATAGCCCGCGTGGTCGGCGCCGAGCATGATGACGATCCGCTCGAAGCCCCGGGAGCGCTTGTTGAGGTAATACGCGCAGTCCGCGGTGAAATACGTCCAGGAACCGTCGCTCTTCACCAGTACCCGGTCCTTGTCGTCACCGAATTCGGTCGTGCGCAGCCAGAGCGCACCCGCCTCCTCGAAGACGTGGCCGCCTTCCCGCAGCCGTGCGACCGCGGCGTCCAGGTCACCCCGGTCGTGCAGGTCCTTCTCGTTGAAGAACACGTCGAAACGGGTGCCGAACGCGGCGAGCGACGCCTTGATCTCGTCGAACATCAGCGCCGTACCCTCCGCCCGGAAGACGGCGAGGGCAGCCGCGGAGTCGGGCAGCTCCAGCGCATCGGGACGCCGCCGCACCACCGCGTCCGCGATCTCCTCGATGTACGCGCCGCCGTAACCGTCCCGCGGCACCGGCGAGCCCTGCGCCACGGCGAGCAGGGAGCGCGCGAACCGGTCGATCTGTACGCCCGCGTCGTTGAAGTAGTACTCCCGCGCCACGTCCGCACCCGCGGCCTCCAGCAGCCGGGCGAGCACGTCGCCCACGACCGCCCACCGCGCCCCGCCGATGTGCACCGGCCCCGTGGGGTTCGCCGAGACGAACTCCAGGTTGAGCCGTACGCCGCCGAGCCGGTCGGTACAGCCGTAAGCGTCACCGGCCAGCACGATGTCGCGCGCCAGGGCGCCCAGCACCCCGCTCTCCAGCGTGATGTTCAGAAATCCGGGGCCCGCGACCTCGGCTTTCGCGATGCCGTCGGCCGCGCTCACCAGCGGGGCGAGCACCTCGGCGACGGCGCGGGCGGGCAGGCCGGCGGCGGGGGCGAGCCGCAGGGCGACATTGGTCGAGTAGTCGCCGTGGTGACGGTGCCGGGGCCGCTCCACGCGGATCTCCTCGGGCACGGATACCTCTGCGGAGAGGAGTCCGGATTGGATGGCCGTGTGTACGCCGTCGGATATGACGGCCGCGAGATCCGCTGGAGTCATGGCGGAGACGCTAGCGGGGCGGATGGCCCCGGAGACACCGGATATTCGGGGGCCTCCTACAGACGCCCCCAGATGTCCCGCACAGATACCCCTTACAACCCGAGGTCCAGCGCCAGGCAGGAGAAGTGGTTCCACGATCCTTCGGGGTTGTATGTGTTCTGTGCGCGATTCTCCGATATGGCCTTCTCCGTGACCATGTCCTCGTACGGGATGCGCTCGGGCAGCTTGCCGAACTTCGCGTGCCGGGCTGCTGCCGCGCCGTCCGGTGTGTTGGTGACGTGCTGCATTGTCGACCTCCGGTCTTTCAGTCAGGGCGATCAGGGTCGGTCAGGGGCGGTCGGCCAGGACCGGTCGGTCAGAAGTGATCCACGTCCACGACGGCCTGGGCGAAGGCGGCGGGGGCTTCCTGCGGCAGGTTGTGGCCGATGCCGGTCAGGGTGCGGTGCTCGTACGCGCCGGTGAAGCGGTCGCGGTACGAGGAGCCGTTGCCGGGTACGGTGAACGGGTCGCGTTCGGGGTCCAGGGTGATGGTCGGCACGGTGATGACCGGCCGGCCGGCGAGCCGCTTCTCGTAACGGTCGTAACGGCGTTCGCCCTCGGCCAGGCCCAGGCGCCAGCGGTAGTTGTGGATCACGATGTCGGCGTAGTCGGGGTTCTCGAAGGCCGTGGCGGTACGCGCGAACGTGGCGTCGTCGAAGTCCCACGTCGGCGAGACGGTCTCCCAGACCAGGCGGCACAGTTCGCGGCGCTTGTCCGCGTCCTCCATGGCGCGCCGGCCGCGCTCGGTGGAGAAGTAGTACTGGTACCACCAGGTGTGCTCGGCCCGCGCGGGCAGTGGCTCCTGCTGCGCCTCGACGTTGGTGATCAGGTATCCGCTCACCGACACCAGTGCCTTGACGCGCTCGGGCCACAGGGCCGCGATGATGTCGGCCGTCCGGGAGCCCCAGTCGAAGCCGGCCAGTACGGCCCGGTGGATGCCGAGGGCGTCCATCAGGGCGACGATGTCCAGGGCGACAGCGGACTGCTGGGCGTTCCGGAACGTGGCGGCGGAACGGAAGCGGGTCGAGCCGTGACCGCGCAGGTACGGGACGATCACGCGGTAGCCGCGTGACGCCAGCAGGGGGGCGACGTCGACAAAGCTGTGGATGTCGTAAGGCCAGCCGTGCAGACAGATGACCACCGGCCCGTGCGCGGGGCCCGCCTCCGCGTAACCGACGTTCAGCAGCCCCGCGGTGACGTGCCGCATCCGGTCGAAGGTCGTGTGCGTACCGGGGGCGATGTCGGGGAGGGGGGATGCGCTCGTACGGCCTGAAGCGCTCCGGTCCGAGCGGGGAGCCGCGGCAACGGGTGCGGCCTGCGGGCCAGTCAGCGATACGGCTGCCGCGCCGGTGCCCAGCGCCATGGCCTTGCCGAAGGTGCGCCTGTTGATCATCGGGGCCTCCGTGTGCTGTTCCGTCTGCGTCCGCGTGCCGTGCCGAGTGCCGAGCGAGGCATGACTCTTGCAGGCATCGCGTCACCGGTCAAGACGGTGACGAATGCGGGGGCGTTCCCAGCCAGGCGTCTACGGGTTCCGCCAACTCCGCTCCTCTACGGGCGCGTTCGCCCCGGACGACCGATTCCAGCCACCCGCGCCCACCCGCCCCGCACACCGGGAGCAATACCTACCCCCCTCCTCCACAACCCGACCACCCGCACCCCGCCTGACGTGCACTCACGCACCCACGGCTCCCCCGACCCCCGAACCTGCGCACCACGACGCAGGCCGGCCACACGCCACCCCACCAGGGCACAAACGCCAGGTCGCCGCGTCGCTCCACCTGACCGAAGTTCCATCTGTACGGGACGAAGGCGAGCTGCGTACCGTATCGATCAGGCAGAACGAACGTTCTTTCTGCCGGAAAGGCACCTCATGATCGACCGTCACCCACCGCTGCACTCCAGCGGCACCACAGCAACCACCCCCTCCAGCGCCCCGACAAGCGGCGTCACCCGGTCCGAACTCCAGCGGCACCCGTCCCCGGCCAAGGGCTGGCTGACCGTGCAGACCGTCGTGGAGATCCCCCAGCACAAGGAGTCCGGCCGCCACAGCCATCCGGGAGTCGAAATCGGGTACATCGTGCGCGGCGACGTGCTGATGGAGTTCGACGACGGCCCCGCCCAACGGCTGCGCACGGGCGACCCGTTCTTCATCCCGTCGGCGTGATCCACAACGCCCGGAACGTCGGCACGGTGACGACGATGATGCTCTCCACCTACGTCATCGACGAGACCAAGCCCCTGGTGACGACGTACTGACGACATAGCGGCAACGTACCGGCGGCGCCCCGGCAGCCCCCTGAGGTGACGGGCCGACCGGCGTCGGTGGGCCGTCCGTACGCTGGTGGTCATGACTTCGAGCGCCAGTGGGACGATCCATCCGCGTGAGCGGCTGTTGAACATCGCGGGAAAGCTGTTCTACGCGAACGGAATCCACACCGTGGGAGTCGAACAACTCGTACGGGAGGCGGGTGTCACCCGGGCCACCTTCTACCGTCATTTCGCCGGCAAGGAGGGCCTGGTGGTCGCCTACCTGCAGGAGCGGGACGCCCGGGTCAAGCGGGCGGTGGAGGCCATCCTCCGTGCCCACCGGGGGCGCGACGCCCTGCTGGAGATCGTCGCCATGATCGCCGACAGCGTTCTGCGGCCGGAGTTCCGCGGCTGCGGATTCCTCAACGCCGCCGCCGAGTACCCCGATCCGCGGCATCACGTACGCCTCTGCGTGGCCGAGCACCGCGACTGGTTCCGCGGCGTGCTGCGCGATGTCGCGCACGATGCCGGGCATCCCGACCCGGACCGGGCGGCGCGGGCGCTCATGGTGCTGCGCGACGGAGCGATGGCGGCCGGATACCTCGACGACCCGCACGATGTCGCCCGCACCTTGCGCGAGGCGGCCGAAAGCATCCTGGACGCTTGACCGGACCCGGACCCGGACCCACAGCCCCGGCCCCCAGCCCGACACCATCGGCACACCGCCCGTGCACCGTCCGCACCCGACCCCACCCCCACCACCCCAAGGCGGAGACATGACCACAAAGTTCACCAGATTCGCGGCCGTTACCGGCGGAGTCCTCGCGAGCGGGCTCCTGATGCTCGGCGCCGCGGGCTCGCCCGCCGGCGCGGCCGGGCTTCCCGGAGTCACCTTCTACACCGGAGCGAACGCCACCGGCAGCGCCGTCGAGGCCGACCTCGGCAAGGTCGGCGTGTGCCAGGAACTGACCACTCCCGTACGGTCCTTCCGCGCCGTCGCCGACCGGAGCGTGGAGGTCTACTTCAACGCCGGCTGCCGCCCGGGCGCCCCCGGCACGAACGGCGACCTGGTCTTCGTGGTGGGCTCGCTGAACTCCGGCGACCTCCCCTACCCCGGTGTCAGCTACCGCGTACGCCCGAACGCGAGCTAGCCGGCCGCAGTCGCGGGCGCGCTCTTCTTCCGCGCCCGGTACGCAGCGGCCTTGATCTTGTTGCCGCACGATTCCATGCCGCACCAGTGCCGCCGCATGCCCCGCGAGCGGTCGATATAGATGCGGGTGCACTCGGGGTTGCCGCACTCCTTGAGCAGCGGTACGTCCGGGCCGCTCAGCAGTTCCACCGCCTGCCGGGCCACGGCGGACAGCGCTTCCTGCGAGGTGGCGTCGGTCCGGCGCCCGGCCCTGGTGAGCTGCGGGGCCGCGGCGGGCTTGCGGGCCGCCGCGTTGAGCACCTCCAGGGCCCGGTCGCCGAAGGGTTCGCCGAGGCGGCGCGCGGTGATCAGTTCGTAGACCGCTTCCCGTACGTCCTTCGCGCGCTCGACGTCGGACGGCCGGCTGGGCGCCACGGAGTCCACGATCCCGGACTCCACGTACCAGGCGTCCAGCCGGTCCGGCGCCGCGAACATCTCGAAGCACAGGGAGCGCCGGGCCCTGAGCGTCGCGGCGAAGTCGAGGGCCGGATGTCCGCAGACGAAGACATGATCGAGGTTCACGGTCACCATTCTGGCGGGTGACCGTGAGCCCGGCAAAGCCCGTCAGCGACACAGTGGACGCCCCCTGAGTCGCGCTTCGCCGCTCCCATCCGAGTGCGCCCGGCCGAAGCGCAGGTGCAGGCGCCGGCCGTTCCAGCGCCCGCGCAGCCACCGGTCGTGGCTGGCCACGACGATCGTGCCCGGTCCCGCGCCGAGGGCGTCCTCCAGCTCGTCGCACAAGCGCGGGGACAGGTGGTTCGTCGGCTCGTCGAGCAGCAGGAGGTGCGGCGGGCGCGCCACCAGAAGGGCGAGCGCGAGCCTGCGGCGCTGGCCGACCGACAGCTGTCCCACCGGTTTGCCGAGGTCCGCGGCGTGCAGCAGCCCCAGTGAACCGAGCGGCACCGCTTCCGCCCGCTCGGCGCCCAGTACGTACGTATAGGTGTCGTGCGCCGTACGGTCCGGGCGCTCGAACGTGGTGTCCTGCGCCAGCAGCCCTACGGACAGGCCCGGCCGCCTGCGTACCTCGCCCTCGACACGGAGCCGCCCGGCCAGCAGCGACAGCAGCGTCGATTTTCCGGCACCGTTGCCGCCCGTGACCAGGAGCCGGTCTCCGGACGAGACGTCCAGCCGGTCGAGGTACAACCGACCGGGTACATGTACGTCCCGCAGCGCTACGAGAGGGACGTCAACCAGCTCCGCCGCATCCGCCGCCTTCCCCGTCTCCTCCGCCTCCTCCGCCTCGACGGCAACCGCCCCCACATGCAGCCGCAACGGCCGCGGCGGCTCGCCCACCTGCGTCCGCTCCAGTTCTTCGAGCCGGCGGGTGGCGTTGCGTACCCGCCGGGAGATCTGCTGCTGTACCCGGCCCGCCCGGTGGCCGTAGCCCATCTTCTCGTTGTCCCGCCGCCCGCGGTCCGGGGCGACGCGGTGCGCGGTCACCCCGGCCGACCGGCGCAGCGCCTCCAGCTCCTCCTGTTCCTCGGCGTATCTGCGCTCCCAGCGCTCCCGTTCCGCGCGCTTCTCGGCCTGGTAGGCACTGTAGTTGCCGCCGAAACGCACGGGACCGTCCACAGCCGGGTCGAGATCGATCAGTTCCGTACAGACGGCGTCGAGAAACGCCCGGTCGTGGCTCGCCACCACGACGACGCCGGGCAGCTCGCGGAGCCGGCCTTCCACGAAGGCGGCTGCTTCGTCGTCGAGGTGGTTGGTCGGCTCGTCCAGGAGGAGGGCCGCGGGGCGGCGTACGAGGAGCGCGGCCAGGGCGAGGCGGCCACGCTGCCCGCCGGACAGGGAGCCGAGCGTCCGGTCGTGCGCGATGCCGCCGAGGCCGAGCCCGTCGAGGACGATCGCGGCCCGGCGGTCGGCGTCCCAGGCTTCGCGTTCCTGGGCCTGTTCCAGCCGCTGCCCGTACGCCGCCAGCAGCTCGGCGTAGGCGGGGTGGTCCTCGGGGGTGTCGGCGAGCAGTCGACTGAGCCGGTCGAGTTCGGCCAGGTCGGCGCGGGCTTCCCGGAGGGCGTCGTCCAGGACCCGGGCGATCGTCGCGTCACCGGCGAACGGCACCTCCTGGTGCAGGAAGCCCAGGTCGTACGGGCGGGTGACCTGGCCGGCGTCGGGTTCGTCGACGCCCGCGAGCAGGCGCAGCAGTGTCGACTTGCCGACACCGTTCTCGCCGATCAGCCCGACGCGGTGGCCGGGTGCGGCGGTGAGGGACACGCCGTCCAGGACCCGTCGGGTACCCAGTGTGCGGACGAGGTCGTGGGCGAGCAGAGCTGGTCGGGGCATGGTGGTCCACCTGGTGTGAGGGAGGTACGCGGCCCGCCGGGTGAGGCACCTCGGACGCGGGCCAGGCCGTGGCCGGCGCCTCACACCTCGGGGGCCGCCGTCTCCCGCAGCTCGCCGTCGGCCAGCCGCAGCCACCGGTCGATGCCGATCCGGCCGAGGAAGCGTTCGTCGTGGCTGACCACGACGAACGCCCCCTGGTAGGAGGCCAGCGCGCTTTCCAGCTGACCGGCACTGACCAGGTCGAGGTTGTTCGTCGGCTCGTCCAGCAGCAGCAGTTGCGGGGCCGGTTCGGCGCACAGCACACACGCCAGGGTGGCGCGCAGCCGCTCGCCGCCGGACAGTACGTGCACCGGCAGGTGGGCCCGGGGCCCCCGGAAGAGGAAGCGGGCGAGCAGGTTCATCCGCTCCGCCTCCGTACGGTGCGGGGCGAACGCGGTGAAGTTCTCGGCCACGGTCTTGGACAGGTCGAGCAGGTCCAGGCGCTGCGAGAGATAGGCGATCCGGCTGTCGGCCCGCTTGATCTGTCCCGCGTCGGGTTCCAGGTCGCCGTTGAGCAGGCGCAGCAGCGTGGTCTTGCCCGCGCCGTTGGGGCCGGTCAGCGCGATGTGTTCGGGGCCGCGGATCGTCAGGTCGACGCCGTCGCCCGCGAACAGGGACCGCTCGCCGTGGCGGACGAGCAGGCCCTCGCCGAGGAACAGGTTGCGTCCCGCGGGCACCTGGGTGGCGGGCAGGTCCAGCGTGATGCGCTGCTCGTCGCGTACGGCGCGCCCCGCCTCGTCCAGGCGTGCCTTGGCCTCGCTGACCCGCGAGGCGTGCATCTGGCCGGCCCGGCCGGCCGACTCCTGCGCGCCGCGCTTCATGTTCCCGGCGAAGATGCGGGGCAGGCCCGCGTTCTTGAGGTTGCGGGAGGCGTTGCTCGCGCGGCGCTCGGCGCGCTCGCGGGCCTGCTGCAACTCGCGCTTCTCGCGCTTGAGTTCCTGCTCGGCGTTGCGGACGTTCTTCTCGGCCACCTCCTGCTCGGCCTGTACGGCTTCCTCGTACGCGGTGAAGTTGCCGCCGTACACGCGCAGCGCGCCGCGGTCGAGTTCGGCGATGCGGTCCATGCGGTCCAGGAGCGCGCGGTCGTGGCTGACCAGGAGCAGGCAGCCGTTCCAGTCCCCGAGGACGTCGTAGAGCTTGTGCCGCGCGTCGAGGTCGAGGTTGTTGGTCGGCTCGTCGAGCAGCAGGACGTCGGGCCGCTTGAGGAGCTGCGCCGCCAGGCCGAGCGAGACGATCTGACCGCCGCTGAGCGTGCTCAGGCCGCGGTCGAGGGCCAGCCCCGCCAGGCCGAGCCGGTCGAGCTGGGCCCGGGTGCGCTCCTCGATGTCCCAGTCGTCGCCGATGGTCGTGAAGTGCTCCTCGCTCACGTCGCCGGACTCCACGGCGTCCAGGGCACGGATCACATCGGCGACGCCCAGCACCTCGGCCACGGTGAGGCCGGCGGCGAGCGGGAGGCTCTGCGGGAGGTGGCCGAGGACGCCGGAGACGGACACGGAGCCCGCGGTGGGGCGCAGTTCACCGGCGATCAGCTTGAGCAGGGTGCTCTTGCCGGAACCGTTGGGCGCCACCAGGCCCGTGCGGCCGGTGCCCACGGTGAAGGAAAGGTCCTGGAAGACGGGGGTGTCGTCGGGCCAGGAAAAGGACAGGTTGGAGCAGACGACGGAAGCGTCGGACATGGTGATACCTCGGAGAAATGCCACCGGCACGGCAGACAGCGGTGCCGGGAAGGGTGGGCGGGAGGGTACGACAAGGCAGCCACCACGGCGGTGCGTCCATGCACCGGCCGGCGGCCGTCAGGTCCGGGTATCACCCGGAGATGTCGTCGTCACCCGCCACAGCTGCGTCTCCTCGATCCGAGATCACGTTCGTTCGACAGGGTAACACCACGGCTCGGCTCGCCAGTGGCGTCCGGTCTCCGTACGGCCCTCCGGACCGCAGCGGAGCGACAGCCCGCCCCCGGCAGCAGACCACCGCGAAGGCCCACGACGTCGGCCTGACGGCCCGCATTCCCTGGCACTCCTCGGTACCCCGCTGCGCGCGGCACGGGAAGCTGAGCACCTCCGGTTTCACGGACAAGCCGAAGGTCAAGAAGAACAAATCGCGGAACTTCACGGTGGAACTGGCCCGCCGCCATCGACAAGATCAAGCGGTGCTCATGACCCGGTGACCCGGCCATGAACCCTCGTGCAACCGGCGGGGGTTCGGGACCCGGCTCCTTCAGGGCCTGGGCGGCAGTTCGGATGGCAAGCCCTGAGCGGCGGTTCGGATGGCGTACTCCGCCTTCGCTCCGCACGCCGCGGAATTCGGCCATCCGGTCCGGCATTCCGGGCCAGACTGGCCGAATATGCCCACGTTTTCTGGACAGTTGCCCCCAAAGGGGGTTGTGAGGCGAACGTGGTCCATGGCACTCATGTTCCTGAGAGCGCTCTCAGACCCGTCGTACCCCAAGTCCGCGCCCTGCGTGCCGGGCGCGCGACGACACCGGTACCACCCCCGGACGCACTCGGACGGAGAGAAACCATGCGCACTTCCCGCCCCTGGAGAACGCTGGTCTGCGGCGTGATCGCCGCCACCGGCATCGCCCTCGGTACGGGTACGGCCCAGGCCGTACCCATCGGCCAGACCATGAACGGCAAGATGACCTACTACAACGACCGGGGCTACGGCGCCTGCGGCACGCCCATCGACGCCACCTCGCAGGACCTGGTCGCCGTCTCCGCCGCCTGGTGGACCTCGCCCAACCCGAACAACGACCCGCTCTGCGCGGGCGTGAAGGTACAGGTCACGTACAACGGCAGGACCATCACCGTGCCGGTCAGGGACAAGTGTCCCTCCTGCGCCTCGACCCACATAGACCTCAGCCAGGCGGCCTTCCGCAAACTGGTGCCGGCGGGCACCGACATGGTCCCGCGGGTCACCTGGAAGTTCGTCCGCTGACCCGGCTTCCGGCCCACCGGTTCCGCTGAACGGCACGCTCCGGGCAGCCGCCGATGACGCGGCGGCTGCCCGGGCGTCCGGCCGCGGTGCCGGCCAACCACGACGTGCCCCGTACGGTCACCCGCTACGGCCGGGCCGAGGACACCGGCTTCGCCTTCGAGCGCAAGCGCTTCGGTGTACCCACCGACCTCGCCCTGGGCACCCGCCGAGCGCGCGCCGCCGCGCTGCTCACCCTGGCCCTGCCCGGCTCGGTCTACCTCTACCAGGGCGAGGAGCTGGGCCTGCCGGAGGCGGAGAGCCCGCGCGAGCTGATCCAGGACCCGGTGTATGCCCGCTCCGGCGGGGTGGACCCGGGCCGGGGCGGCTGCCAGGTGCCGCTGCCCTGGTGCGCCGAAGGCGAGGACGGGCCGAGCTGGCTGCCGCGCCCGGCGGACTGGACGAGCTACGCGGCCGAACGGCAGGCCGCCGACCGGGACTCGATGCTCGCGCTCTATCGGACCGCGCTGCGGCTACGGCGCTCCTTCCGGGACGCGGGGCCGCTGCGCTGGCTGCGTACGGAGGCGCCGGAGGCGCCGGGCCTGACCCGCGTACGACCGCCCCCTCTCCCCACAGAAGGGAACGTCATGGGCACAACAGAACACACCACACAGCGCACCGCACCACGCAGGAGAGCCTGGCGGCCCGTACTGGCCGCCGTGCTCGGCACCGGACTGATGCTGAGCGGCTGGCAGACCGCTTCTGCCGGAACCCCGACGAACGTCGGAAGCCCGGCTCCCCTCCCGGCCGCCTTCAGCGGCGACGGGGCCGCCCGCGCGCACGACGGCAACCCGGCCTCGTACGCGAAGGGCAGCGCTTCCCACTGGATACGGGCCGACCTCGGCGCGACCCGCCGCCTGGACCGGGTTGAGCTCTCCCTGCCCGGCGAGGCCCAACGGGTCCAGCTCCAGGGCTCCGCCAACGGCCGCGACTTCGTGGACCTGTCCGACGCGCAGGCTCGCAAGGGCAAGGTCACCTTGCGTCTCGACGGCGCCCCCGTGCGCTACGTCCAGGTCGTCGGCGCCCACCGGGTCGGCGAACTCGCGCTGTACGGCGCGGCGTCGGGCGACACCACACCTCCATCGGCGCCCCGCGGCGTCCACCTGGACGGCGCGACGCTGAGCTGGGAGCGCACCGCCGGAGCCGCTGGGTACGACATCTACGCCGACGGCCGGCTGCGCGCCGGGCTGCCCGCGACGGCGACGCACTGGCAGGACACCACGGCGCCCGGCGGCGCCGCGCGGAAGACCGTCTACAGCGTGCGGGCCCGGGACGCGGCGGGCAACCAGTCCCCGGACAGCCGTACGGTCACCCGTACCGTCGCCGCGGGCAAGGGCTCCTCGCGCGCCGCGTTCACTCCACCAGCCGGGAAGCCCCGGCCCACGATCCTGCGCGCCAAGGCCGCACCCGGCGCCACCATGCCGTACACCACGGTCGAGGCGGAGTCGGGCGCCGTCGGCGGGGGTGCCCAGGTGGTCGGCCCCAACCGTAAGATCGGCGACGTGGCGGGCGAGGCGTCGGGCCGCAAGGCCGTGACACTCAAGCAGACGGGCCAGTACGTCGAATTCACCACTCCCGTGGCGACCAATACCCTGGTCACCCGCTTCTCCATTCCCGACGCCCCAGGTGGCGGGGGTACGAACGCGACCCTGAACGTGTACGTGGACGGCGCGAAGGCGAAGCCGCTGAACCTGACGTCCAAGTACGCCTGGCTCTACGGTCCCGAGGCGTCCCCGGTGAACGATCCGGGCGCGGGCCCGGCCCGGCACATCTATGACGAGGCGCACCTCGATCTCGGCCGCACCGTACCGGCGGGCAGCAAGGTCCGGCTCCAGAAGGATGCCGACAACGCCTCCTCCTACGCCATCGACTTCGCCGACTTCGAGAAGGTCTCCGCGGCGCCGAACCCGAACCCACAAGCATTCGTGCAGCCGACCGGATTCGGTCACCAGGACGTGCAGAACGCCCTGGACAAGGCCCGCATGGACACCACAGGAAAAATCCAGGGCGTCTACCTGCCGCCGGGCGACTACGAAACCTCCAGCAAATTCCAGGTCTACCTCAAGCCGGTCAAGGTGATCGGCGCCGGACCGTGGTTCACCCGCTTCCACGCCCCGGCCGGCCAGCAGAACACCGACGTGGGCTTCCGTGCCGCCGATGGCGCCGACGGCTCGACGTTCTCCGGCTTCGCCTACTTCGGCAACTACACCTCCCGTATCGACGGGCCCGGCAAGGTCTTCGACTTCCAGAACATCTCCGGCATCACCATCGACACCATCTGGGCCGAGCACATGGTCTGCCTCTACTGGGGCGCCAACACCGACCGGATGACGCTCAGGAACAACCGTATCCGCAACACCTTCGCCGACGGCCTGAACATGACCAACGGCTCCACCGACAACCTGGTGACCAACAACGAGGCCCGGTCCACCGGTGACGACTCCTTCGCCCTGTTCTCCGCGCTCGACGCGGGCGGCGGCGACCAGCGGAACAACGTCTACGAAAACCTCACCTCCAAGCTCACCTGGCGGGCCGCCGGCCTGGCCGTCTACGGCGGCCAGCTCAACACCTTCCGCAACATCCACATCGCGGACACCCTCGTCTACTCCGGAGTGACCATCTCCTCCCTGGACTTCGGCTTCCCGATGAACGGCTTCGGCCCCGGCCGGACGACGTTCGAAAACCTCCGCATCGAACGGGCAGGCGGCCACTTCTGGAACGGCCAGACCTTCCCGGGAATCTGGCTCTTCTCGGCCTCCAAGCCCTTCCGGGCGATCCGGGTGAACGGTGCCCGGATCACCGACCCGACCTACCACGGCATCATGTTCCAGACGAACTACACAGGCCAGCAGCCACAGAACCGCATCGAGGACACCGAATTCACGGACGTGACCATCACCGGCGCGAAGAAGAGCGGCGACGAGTACAACGCCAAATCCGGCTTCGGAATCTGGGCCAACGAAATGCCGGAACCGAGTCAGGGGCCGGCGGCAGGCAAGGCGACCTTTCGCAGGCTGACCCTGCGGGACAATGCGGAGAACATTCGTAACACGACGTCTACGTTCCAGATCGGCGTGGAGTAGGGGGAGGTTGTGGCCGGGCCGCTGTGAGGGCGGTCCGGCCGCGTTGTGTGTCGCCGACAGCTCGCCATCGCTGGCAACCAGCCGCCTACACCGGCTCTTCGAAGACCCTGACACCCACCGGCTTGTACCCACTAATCGTTGCCCAAGCCGCTCGGCTGCTCACTTCCCCGGCCCAGTGGTCCAGATCCGCTCCCGAGTCGTGGAAGAACCAGGACGAGTAACTTCCCAGGGCCTGCAGAGCGGGAGGCAGCCCGTAGTTGAGCTCGCAGGAGATCTGCACGTAGTGGTCGTGATCACCATCGCGGTCGACGACCTCGAACTGCCGGGTCAGCTCTACCGTAAAAGTCGTGGGGCCGCCGAAGGAATACGTTCCATACTGGAACAGCAGGCCGTCGGCGTCCGGGGTGTTCGGTGTGTCGAAGCGGCGTCGGCCGAAGCGGATGAATGCGCGCCAGGCATGTTCTGTGTCCAGGTCGGCGCGTGGCTGCCGCTCTGTCCGCAAGTCGGCTTCGAGCAGGCGCACGGCCTCGTCCGTTGACGGCCTACTGGGCATTGCGTTGTTCCCTTTTTCTTTTCGGAGTTGAGGTCGGAATACCGTCAGAAGCAGTGATCGTACCCACGGTCATTCACCCGGTCGTAGATCTCCCGCAGCCACGGCTGTCGGACCTCCGTATGCGTGCCAGCGTGAAGAGGAACACGTCCCTGTCGGGCCGGAACGATTGCCATGGAGATGTGCCAGTCCGAGGACGGCGCCGCGAACGTCGCCCGGCGCGATGACGATTGCTCCCGGGGCGCCGAAGGAGAGCGTAGGGACCGGCGCGAATACACCGCAAGCTGCCGCCTTTTCCTCTCCGGCCTCACTCCACGGACGCCAGGGCGGTCCGGAAGGTTCCGGCTCCACGGCGTAGGTCCCCGATTCCATGAGGACCGGGAGCAGTATTCCATTCCCCCATTGCTGGTGGGCATGGGCGGGAAGTGCAGCCTGCGAAAGGGGGGACTGAGCACAGCATCGCAGCTCACACACGCGAATTCTGTCATACGTCCTCTCTGCTGCAGATCTGCGGATTATGCCGGTTCCGCGGGGTGGCGGCCAACGGATTTGCGCGGCGCCGGGCACCCGGCGCGGGCGAACCGGTCGGCGTGTCCGAATGTGACAGTCGATCGTCATTGCAGCGGCCGGTGGCAGCGGTGAGGATCAGTGCATGTCCGCTTCACACCGTGTCGTCATCGCCGTCTTCCCCGATGTCGATCTCCTCGATGTCACCGGCCCGGCCGAGGTCTTCGCGCTGGCCAACCGGGAGACCGGGGGCCGGGCCGGCTACCAGGTGCGCCTCGCCGGGCCGGTTGCCGGGGCGGTGCGTACGTCGGCGGGGGTGCGGTTGTTCGCCGACGTGGGCTTCGAGGACGTACGGGGGCAGGTGGACACCCTGGTGGTTCCGGGTGCGGTCGATATGGGCGAGGACGGGCCCGTTGCCCGTATCGATGCCGAAGTCGTGGCGTGGGTGAAGGAGATGGCTCCGCACGCGCGGCGGGTGGCTTCGGTGTGTGTCGGGGCGCATGTGCTGGCGGCGGCCGGGCTGCTGGACGGGAAGACGGCGACCACCCACTGGTCGACGGCCGCCCAGCTCGCCGCCGACCACCCGGACGTCACGGTCGACGCGGACCCGATCTTCGTCCGTTCCGACTGCGGGCGGCTGTGGACCGGGGCCGGGATCAGTGCCTGCCTGGATCTCGCGCTGGCCCTGGTGGCCGAGGATCTGGGTGAGCAGACGGCCCTGGCGGTGGCCCGGCAGTTGGTGATGTACCTCAAGCGGCAGGGCGGGCAGAGCCAGTTCTCCGTACCGCTGAGCCGTCCGGCCGCCGAGCGCCGGGACATCGACGAGCTGCGCCTGTGGATCGCCGATCACCTCGACGCGGACCTGTCCGCGCCGGCGCTGGCCGCCCGTATGTGCCTCAGTGAACGGCACTTCGCCCGCGTCTTCAAACAGGAGACGGGCAGCAGTCCCGCCGCCTACGTCGAGGAGGCCCGCGTCGAGCTGGCTCGGCGGCTGCTGGAGACCACCGACTGCCCGCTCGACCAGGTCGCGGCCGCGGCCGGGCTCGGGTCGGCGGAGACCTTGCACCGGGCCTTCCGGCGGCAGCTCGCCACCACCCCGGCGGCCTACCGCCGCCGCTTCCGCGCCCGGCCCGCCTGAACCGTCGTATCCGCAAGTACCTGCTATCTACAGACATCGGAGTGTGTGCGGCTTTGCCATGCCCGGATGTCCCCCTCCCCTCCCCTGCGAAAGGTTTCCCGATGGCCGGCATCACCTCGTCCCCCTCCACAACCCTGCGCGACGTGATCGGACTGGACCAGCGGCCTCCTCGGCTGAGCGAATCCGCCCTGCTCATGATCGACTTCCAGAACACCTACCGCACCGGCGTGATGTCCCTGGACGGCGCCGAACCGGCCCTCGCAGCCGCCGCCCGCCTGCTGGAACGTGCCCGCGCCGCGGGGACCCCGGTGGTTCACGTCATCAACGACGGTGGAGAGAACACCCCGTACGACATCCGCGCCCACATCGGTGCCATCAGCGACGCGGTCGCGCCGGTCGACGGAGAACCGGTCGTGGTCAAGCAGTTCCCCAACGCCTTCCACGCGACGGAGCTGGAGAAGACCCTGAGTGGTCTGGGCTTCGGGGCGGGCAGCGGCCGGGATCTCGTGCTGGCCGGTTTTATGACGCACATGTGCGTGGCCTTCACCGCGCAGGGCGCCTTCAACCTCGGTTACCGGCCCACCGTCGTCGCCCAAACCACCGCCACCCGCGCCCTGACCGCTCCCGACGGCACGGTCCTGTCCGCGGCCGCCCTCCAGTCCGCCGCCCTGACCACCGTCACGGACCTGTTCGGCCTCGTCGTCCCGGCCGTCGACAGCCTCCGCGACTGACGGGTCCCCCGTCGCCCACCTACCCGGTCTGCCGAGCAGCGTTGTCGTACGCCTCGCGGGCGTCGAGCAGTTCGTCCCAGTGCTCCGCCGTCCAGGCGCAGGCCGCCGCCAGCGGCCGGAGCATGCTGCGGCCCAGCGGCGTCAGCGGCTCAGCGGCACCCGTAGCTCGGAGAATCGGCGCGGTCCCTGCTCCAGACAGCGGATGCCAAGTGCTGCCCATTTGTCGCCGAACCGGATCGGATTGAGCGACGAAGGGCACAGTTCGTCGAACATGTCGGCGGGCAGGGACTCCCTCATGGCGTCACCCTAGCCGGTCTTCCGCCGGTCTCTCGGTGGCACATCAGCGGTATCCCCGGGGAAACCACGCCCCTCGACAGCGTCCGGGCACCGGCCGGGCAAACGGGCTCCGGCCCTGGTGAGAGGCGGTTCGTCATGAACATCGTGGTTTTCGGGGCGGGTGGCCGGGCCGGGCGGCAGGCTGTTGCCGAGGCGCGCCGTCGCGGCCACCGGATCACCGCCGTGGTACGCGATCCCGCGGCCCACGGCGGCCCGGCCGGCGTGGGGATCGTGGCCGGTGACGTCACCGACCCGCTGAGCGTCGCCCGTACGGCCGTCGGGCACGGTGCCGCCATCAGTGCCGCCGTGGACCTGTCCGCCCCACCGGCCGAATTCTTCACGGCGTCTGCCCGTGCCTTGATCACCGGACTGGCGGAGGCGGAGGTGGACCGCCTGGTGGCCGTCGGGCTCGCATCGGTCATGCCGGGGCCGTCCGGCACCCTCCTGATGGACGGGCCCGGCTATCCGAACGAGTACCGCTCCTTCTCCCTCGGCCACGCGGCAGGCTTGGAGGAACTACGGACGTCGTCCGGCCTGAACTGGGCGTACATGGCTCCGGCAGGCGACTTCGTCCACGATGACCAGGGTGACCGCGGTGAGGCGCGGACCGGCCGCTACCGCATCACCGAACACGGCGACCCGGCCGACCGGATCTCGTACGCGGACTTCGCGATCGCCCTGCTCGACGAGGCCGAGTCGCCGCGGCATCACGGTGCCGCTGTTTGTGTGCGGGAGGGATGACGACGACGGACGGCTCCCGCAGGCCCGCCTAGGACCCCGCCTTCCGCTCCTCCACCCGCTGCGCCGCCAGCGCGAGTTCCGCGGCCACGGGGGCGAGTGCCTCTTCGGTGAGGAAACCCTCCGCTACGGGTATCCCGCCCGCGCCGCGGATCGCCTGCTTAAGGCCGGTCGCCCATACGTGTTCGAGGAGGAGGAAGGCCGCCGCACTGCCCGGGTCCATGGCCTCGGCCATGGACCTGATCTCGGTGACGGACAGGCCGAAGGCGCCACCGGCGTCCGGTGACGGGGTGCTCGGCTCTGTCGCGGGCGGGCGGTCGCCGGAGAGGCCGAGCAGTGCGGCGACGGTGTCGCCCATGCTCTCCGCCTGGTAGTCGAGGGTGAAGAGCTGCCCGCCCGGCTCCTTGCGGACGAAGAGCATGTCGAGGACGCGGATCTGTTCGCCGGCTTCCAGGACGCCCAGCTCCTTGATGATGCGGCCCTCGAACTTCGCGTCGGGGCCGAAGGCGACGGTCAGCAGCTGTACGGGTCCGATGCCGGCCATGGGGGGCTCCCTTCCGACGGGCCCGGTGACGGGGTGGCCTCCATCCAGCCGGTACGCGCCGTACGCCGCGTCACCCGCCGCAGGTGAGGGCCGGGCGGCGCGGTTTTCGCGACGGTGGCGGCGGAGGTGCGAGGCCATGGCCCATGAGGAGACGGCGCACGGCGGTCCGGCGGACCGCGGTACGGCACACGGTGGTACGGCTGACGAGGGCGCGGCCGGCGGCGCCCCCGCCACCGGAAGTGAGCGTGATCCCGAAGGCGGGCGTCATGACGGCGGCGGGGGCGAACTCGAACGTCTGCGGGCCGAGGTACAGGAGTTGCGGGCCCGCGTCAGTACGAGGAAACAGCGCCGCATACGGGTACTGGCCGTGCGGCGTATCGTCGCCGCCGTGGTGATCGCCCTGGTGGCCGTCCTCACCGTCACCTCGGTCGTCGGCGTATGGGGCGCGCGGACGGCGCTCAACACGGACCGCTGGGTCGCCACGGTGGGTGCCCTCCCCGAGGACCCGACGGTGGACGCGGCCGTCGCCGCCTATCTCACGGACGAGATCTTCGGCCGGCTGGACGTCGAGGAGCGGCTGTCCGGCGCGCTGCCGCCGCGCGCGTCGTTCATCGCGCCGCCGGTCACCGACGCCGTACACGACTATGTGCGCGATGCGGTCGCCAAGCTGCTCAAGACGGAGCAGTTCCAGGACCTGTGGCGCTCCGCCAACCGTCTCGCACACGAGCGGATCACCGCGGTGCTGGAACAGCGCAGCGAAGGCGTGCGCGTAGAAGGCGACACGGTCACCCTGAATCTGCTTCCTCTGGTCAACAATCTGCTCAACGCCCTGGAGGACCGGCTTCCGACCCTGTTCGGCAAGCGGCTGGATCTGCCCACCGTGTCGTCGGGCGAGGTCCCGCCCGGTCTGCACGACCGGATCGAGAAGGCGCTGGGCGTATCGCTGCCGGCCGACTTCGCGCAGATCACTCTCTACGACCGGCATACGCTCGGGCAGTTGCAACAGGCCGTGCTGCTGTTCAAGCGCGCGCTGGTGGGGTTGCTGATCTCCATTCCCCTGCTGCTCGGCCTCGCCCTGTGGGTCTCGCCCAACCCCCGGCGTACGCTGCTCCAGCTGGGCCTGTGGCTCGTGATCGGTGTCACCGCGCTGTCCGGCGTGCTGCGGGCGGTACGGGACCAGCTCCTCGCCCATGTGCCGTCCGGCGTCTACCGGGACGGGACGCGCGACGCGCTGTGGACGGTTTTCACGACGCTGCGCGAACGCGGTGACCAGCTGCTGTGGCTCGGCATCGTGCTGGCTGTCCTGGCGTACCTGGTGGGTCCTGGTCGGCTGCCCGTCGGCCTGCGCCACCACACGTCCCGTGGCGCCCGCGCCACCGGCCGCCTCGCCGCGCGCGCCGGACGCCGACTGGGCAAGCCCGGCACGGCTCTGCGCCCGTGGGTACGCGAGCACGCCGACGCGCTCCGGGTCGGCGGTGTGATCGTCGCGGCCCTGATCGCGCTGCTGCTCTCGTCGTGGACGGGTCTCCTCGTCATCGCGGTCGTGCTGGCGGTGTACGAGGCGGCGGTCACGCTCGCCCTGCACCACGGCTCTTCACCCGGGCCAGGTGAGGCAGAGCCGAGTGCGGACGCCCAGCGGTCGGGGGCCGGGTGAGCGAGCGCGGTAGGGCCGGGGGCGCCGCGCCCGTCCTCGTACAACAGCGTTGAAAATGACGTGCGTTGACCGCTCTTGCGTCAGTACGGTCCTGACATGCTCGATGACGACGGTTACTTCGGAGAAAGCGTCGCAGCCACCTACGACGAGTCGGAGGCGGACATGTTCCGCCCGGAGGTGGTGGGTCCGGCGGTCGACCTGCTGGCCGAGCTGGCCGGTGACGGTCCGGCCCTGGAGTTCGGTATCGGCACCGGGCGGATCGCGCTGCCGCTGAGCGGCCGCGGAATCGCGGTGCACGGTATCGACATGTCCCGGGCCATGGTGGCACGGCTGCGCGCCAAGCCGGGCGGGGACGGCATCGGGGTGACGATCGGCGACTTCGCCACGGCACAGGCGGACGGCACGTACACGGTCGCGTATCTCGTCTTCAATACGATCAACAATCTGACGACCCAGGACGCCCAGGTGGCCTGCTTCCGCAACGCCGCGGCCCACCTGCGGCCCGGCGGATGCTTCGTCGTGGAAGTGGGCGTACCGGAGCTGCGCCGGCTGCCGCCCGGCCAGACCGCGGTGCCGTTCCGCATCGGTCCGGAGCAGTGGGCGTTCGACACGTACGACGTCGCCACGCAGGCGATGAGTTCGCATTACGTGACGATCGTCGACGGGCGCGCCGAGTACACGTCCACCCCGTTCCGGTACGTGTGGCCGGCCGAGCTGGACCTGATGGCCCAGCTCGCCGGACTGCGGCTGCGCGACCGGTGGGAGGACTGGTCACGCGCCCCGTTCACCGGCGAGAGCGGCCGGCACGTCTCGGTGTGGTGCAGGCCCGCGGACTGATGCCGGTCGGGCGGGGTGCCTCGCGGCTACTCGTTGATCGTGTCGCGGCGGACCACGCACAGGGCCCAGATGGTGAACCCGTACAGCGCGATCAGGGTGATCGACCAGACCGGGTAGTAGGGAATGGTCAGGAAGTTGATGATGATCAGCAGCGCCGCGATGCCGATCGCTACGACCCGGGCCCAGGTGGCCGCCGTGAACAGGCCGAGGCTCACGACGACGGCGACGGCCCCGAAGGCCAGGTGGATCCATCCCCAGCTGGTCAGGTCGAATTTGAACACGTAGTTGGGAGTGCTGAGGAAGACCTCGTTCTGGGCGACGCCCATGATGCCCCGGAAGAGGTCGAGCACACCGGAGATGAACAGCATCACGGCGGCGAAGATCGTCAGACCGCCGGCAGCGGCCATGGATCCTGCCGAGCGGTGGTGCGGGCTGGTCGTGGTGGCCATGACAGGCCCCTCCGTCTCCGAGGCGGGTGCGGATTGCCCCGCGTCGGCGCCGAGGGTGCACCAGGGCGTACGGGCCCGTCGTCACCCCCGGCGGGTGACGACGGACGATCACGGATCACGGGCGGTCAGCGGCCGGAGACTGCCTGCGCGCCCCGGACCGTACGCACCGCCCCGTGCCTCACCCCGCCCCCGCCACCCTCGAATCCGCAGCCTCTGCTTTTCCGAGCTGTTCCAGCAGCTCGCGCAACTGCCGTGTCTCCTCGTCCGGCAGGGGCAGCAGTGGGGGCCGCGGCCGTCCGACCCCTCGGCCCTGGATCTCCAGGCCCGCCTTGACGGCCCGGGGCAGCCCGTGGCCGACGATGAACTTCAGGAACGGCAGAAGCTCCGCCAGCACCGCGTCGGCCCGTTGCCCGTCCCCGCCCGTCACTGCTGCGTACAGCTCGGTGCACCACCGGGGCACGAGGCAGGGCGCAGCGGTGCACCAGCCGACAGCGCCTGAGCGGAAGGCTTCGAGTGCGACCGGGTTGTTCCCGTTGTAGACGGACAGTGTGCCGTCGGACAGGTCGCGGAGGGCGCGGAAGCGGGTGACGTCGCCGGAGCTCTCCTTGACCATGGTGAGGTTCGGGATCTTGCGGGCGAGCGCGACCACCGTTTCAGGGCGGAGGTCGACTCCGCTGGTGCCCGGGTTGTTGTAGAGCATCACCGGGAGGCCGGTCGCCGCCGCGACCGTGGCGAAGTGCTGTTCGAGTTCCGCTTCGGTCAGTTTCCAGTACGTCTGCGGCAGCACCATGAGCGCGGTGGCGCCGTGGCGGGCGGCCACGCGGGCGCGGCGTACCGTTTCCGCGGTGCTCCAGTGCGAGACGCCGACCAGGGTGGGCAGCCGCCCGGCGACGGTGTCGAGGGTGGTCTCGCAGACGGCGTCCCACTCGCCCTCCGTGAGGTACGCGCTTTCGCCGGCGCTGCCCAGCGGGGCGATGGCGTGGCTGCCGGCGTCGACCAGTTCGCCGACGAGACGGCGCAGCGCGGCCAGGTCGATGTCGCCGGTGTCCTCGGCGAAGGGGGTGACGGGGTAGGAGATGATGCCGCGTAACGGTAAGGATGCTGTGGCCATCAGAGGTTCACCTTGTCCGTGATGCAGTCAGGGTGGTTGCGCAGCGCCTTGCGCGCGTAGTAGGCGAAGTTGGCCTGGTTGCGCCGGTGCGTGGACGTCCAGTCGTGGGCCTCGCGGGCGCGGGCCGGGTCCAGGGGCTGGATGGTGCCCGCTGCCATGGCGAGCAGCTGGAGACGGGCGGCGCGCTCGATGAGCAGCGCGAGGTTGCACGCCTCCTCGACGGTGGCGCCGGTGACGAGCTGGCCGTGGTGGGCCAGGAGGATGGCGCGTTTGTCGCCGAGGGCCGCGGAGATGATCTCGCCTTCCTCGTTGCCCACCGGTACGCCCGGCCAGTCCCTGAGGAAGGCGCAGTCGTCGTACAGCGGTGTGGTGTCCATCTGGGAGACCACCAGGGGCACTTCGAGCATCGCGAGGGCGGCCGTGTGCAGGGCGTGGGTGTGGACGATGCAGTGGACGTCCGGGCGCGCGCGGTAGATCCAGGTGTGGAACCGGTTCGCGGGGTTGGGCATGCCCTCCCCCTCCAGTACCTGGAGGTCCTCGTCGACCAGCAGGAGGTTGTCCTCGGTGATCTCGTCGAAGCCGAGGCCCAGGCGCTGGGTGTAGTAGGTGCCCGGCCGCTGTCCGCGGGCGCTGATCTGTCCGGCGAGCCCGGAGTCGTGTCCGCCGTCGTAGGCGATGCGGCACGTCAGGGCCAGTTTCTGCCGTGTGGTCAGATCCGAGTCCGCGAAATGGTCGTCCATCTGCCGCTCGGCGCGGTCGATGAGTACGTTCTTCGGGTCGTGCAGGGTGTTCGCCACTTCTGCTCCCGTTCCGAGGCGCCGGTCCGCCGGCGGCCTCGTCTTCCGGTGCTGCGCGTCTCGTGCAACACTGCGAGGAAACGTGGTTCACCGTAGGACACCAGGTGTCATGCCACAAGGTGTTCCTCGCGCCGGGACGCGCATGGCGCAAAGCGGCCGGTGGCCGGGAAAGCAACCAGTGACCGCGGAAGCGGTCGGCGAGCGGGGGATGCGGCCGGTGTTCAATCGGGTACGGCAGCTGCGCAAGGAGCGGCTGATGACCCTGGAGGTGCTCGCCGAGCGCTCCGGCGTCACGAAGAGCTATCTCTCCAAGGTCGAACGGGGCCACAGCGTCCCCTCGATCGCCGTCGGCGCCTCACTGGCCAGGGCCCTGGGCGTCCCGCTGGACCACCTGTTCGCCGATACGGAGGAGCTGACCGAGGTCACCGTCACCCGGGCCGGGGACCGGCGGCCCCTCACCGCCGACGACGAGCCCGGCTCCCGTTACGAGGGCATAGCGCTCCGGGCCGGCGCCAAGAAGATGACCCCGTTCATGCTGTATCCCCCGCACGACACCGGCCCGGTGCCCTTCCGGGACCACCCGGGCGAGGAATTCCTCTTCGTCCACCACGGGCGGGCCGAACTGCTCTTCCCCGCCCGGTCCATCGCGCTCGGACCGGGCGATTCCGCGTACTTCAAGGCGACCGCGCCGCACAAGGTGCGCTCCCTCGGTACGGAGCGCGCCGCCGTGCTGCTCCTGGTGTGTGACGACCGGGACGGGGCGGAAACGCCCCACCCGCAGCTGCCCTGACCGGCAGCGCCCCGCGGTCGCGCTCAGGACGCGGCCAGCGGCACCGTAACCTCCTTCAGCCAGGCGCGGCGGGCGAAGTCGCGGGCCTTGATGACGACGGCGTCGCGGCGTACCTCGACCTGGAGGCCCTGGTTGAAGGTGCCGCCGACGGAGACTTCGCCGCCCTTGCCGTCGTCCCGGTAACCCGTCTGGATCGCGCCGGTGTTGACGACCGTGAACCCGCTGAGGTTCGCGGTGCCGGGTACGACGCGGCGCACCACCCAGTCGGAGAGTTCCAGGTCCCAGTGGGTGTGGCCGCAGAAGAGGAACACATCGGGGTGGCGGCCGAGCAGGCCCAGGAGGCGGCCGGCCTGGAGGTAGTCGCTCGCGTAGAGCTTGTTGCGGGTGCCGGAGACCGTGTTGGGCAGGGGGTGGTGGGTGATCACCATGACCGGACGGCGGCGGCGCGACCAGTACCACAGCCGGTTCTCCAGCCACGCGAACTGCGCCTCGCTGATCCAGACCTCGTCCCAGAGCTTGGGGTCGTGGTAGTGCATGTACCGCTCGGTGCCGAGGGTCAGCACGGGGACGCCGCCGAAGGAGATCTCCGTGTGGACCGTGTTGCGCCCGGCGAAGCGGTAGAAGCTGCGGAAGAGGGAGTCCTCGGTGGTGCCGTTGGGCCAGGTGTCCTGCGACAGGGTGCCGGGGTCGCGCCATTTCGGTACGTAGAACTCGTGGTTGCCGATGGCCCAGGCGACCTCGCGCGGGTGGGAGTGCCGCTTCAGTTCGGCGCCGACCTGCGCGTACTCGGCGTCGTAGCCGCGCGGGGTGATGTCGCCCGCGACGGCGAGGCCCGCGCTGTGCGGGTTGACGGCCGCCATGTCGTCCAGGGCCCGGCCGAAGTCGCCCAGGTCCCCTTGGATGTCGCTGATGACGTTGAACCGTACGGTGTCACGGCCGGGCCACCGGCCGAGGGCTCCCGGCGCGGCGGCGTGGGCCTGCGAGGCGCCGGCGGCGACCGCCAGTGCGGCACCTCCACCGGCGGCGAGAAGGGATCTGCGGTCCATGTGCGGCTCCGTGTCCGTGAGGCGAGCGGCATGAGGCTGTGGCCATACCGTTGGCGAAGATCACGGGGCTGGGTGCACGGTGGCGTACGCACGGGGGTCGGGTGCGTGAGCAGGGCATGAACAAGGGCGCGAGCTGATCCGCGTCCTACGAACCGTCGTCCTCCGGGCCGCCCGTACTCCGTACCGGCTTCCTTGCGTTCTGCCCCGCCTCCCCCGCGCTCCGCACCGGTTCCGGAGCCGGAGCCAGCACCAGCGGCAGATACACGTCATCGACGATCTCGATGACGGTCTTGTCCTCGACGGGCGCCCCGAACAGCAGGAACTCGTTGCGCAGCAGGTCGGTCGCGACGGTGGCCCGCCGCGAGTCGAGCACCCAGGGCTGCACCTCGCCGCGCTCCACGGCCCGTTGCAGGATGCCGCGGATGCCCACCGGCCCCACCGTGTGGATCCGCTCGCGAATCAGCCGGGCGAACTCGGGGTCGCGGGTCATCTCGCCGAGCAGGCCGCGCAGGATGCCTCCGATCGGCGTGGCCATCTTCGCCGACATCTGCCGCAGCAGGGCGATCACATCGCCGCGCAGCGTCCCGGTGTCGGCCAGGTCCACATCGGAGAAGCCGCGTACCTTGCAGGCGTCCAGGACGAGTTCGGCGCGGCCGGTCCAGCGGCGGTAGAGGGCGGCCTTGCTCGTACGGGCGCGGGCCGCGACGCGTTCCATGGTCAGCGCCGCGTAACCCACCTCCGTCAGCTCCTCCAGCGCCGCGGTCAGGATCGCGTTCTCCAGTTCCTCGCCGCGGCGCCGGGGGCCTTTGCGGTGGTCGGCGGCCTGCGGGGCGGTCCGGTCGGCGTGCGGTGACAGCGTGACTCCTTGAAGTATGCCGAGAGGACGTTGCGTTCTCTAAGTGCGCAGTTTAGCCTCTGAGTTAGAGAACTCACCGTTCCTTAAGCGAGTGTCAGAGACTTCGAGGGGACCGATGACCGAGACCTCCACCACCTTCCCGGCCCAAGACGCTCCTGCCTTCCCCAGCGACCGTACCTGCCCGTACGGGCTGCCCGAGACGTACGCACGGTTACGCGACAGCCAGGACGCGCTGCGCCCCGTGACCCTCTTCGACGGCCGCACCGCCTGGGTCGTCACCAAGCACGAGACCGCCCGCGCCCTGCTCGCCGACCCGCGGCTCTCCTCGGACCGCACCCACCCCGACTTCCCTCTCACCTCCCCGCGCCTGAAGGGCCTGCGCGACCGCCGCCCCGCCTTCATCAGCATGGACCCGCCCGAGCACGGGCCCCGGCGCCGGATGACGATCAGCGAGTTCACCGTCAAGCGCATCAAGGGCATGCGGCCGGACATCGAGCGGATCGTGCACGGCTTCCTCGACGAGATGCTCGCCGCGGGCCCGCCCGCCGACCTGGTCAGCCGGTTCGCGCTGCCGGTGCCGTCCATGGTGATCTGCCAACTGCTCGGCGTCCCCTACGCCGACCACGACTTCTTCCAGGACGCCAGCCGGCGCCTGGTGCAGTCGACGAGCGCGGAGGAGGCGACCGGCGCACGCGACGACCTGGAACGCTACCTGGACGATCTGATCACCACCCTGGAGGCCGAGCCCGGGTCCGGACTCCTCGGCGCGCTGGTCACCCGGCAGCTCGCGGACGGCGCCATCGACCGCGACGAACTGATCTCGAACGCGCTGCTGCTGCTCGTCGCCGGCCACGAGACCACCGCCTCCATGACCTCCCTGAGCGTCATCACCCTGCTCGAACACCCCGAGCAGCACGCCGCCCTGCGCGACGATCCGTCCCTGATCCCGGGCGCGGTCGAGGAACTGCTGCGCTACCTCGCCATCGCCGATGTGGCGGGCGCCCGCATCGCCACCGCCGACATCGAGGTGGACGGACAGGTCATCCGGGCCGGCGAAGGCGTGATCGTCGTCCACTCCATCGCCAACCGCGACGCCGGCGTGTTCGAGAACCCGGACACCTTCGACATCCACCGCTCGGCCCGCCACCACCTCTCCTTCGGCTACGGCGTCCATCAGTGCCTCGGCCAGAACCTGGCCCGCCTCGAACTCGAAATCATCCTGACCGCGCTGTTCGAACGCATCCCCACACTGCGGCTGGCCACACCGGTCGAGCGCTTGACCCTGCGGCCCGGCAGCACCATCCAGGGCGTCAACGAACTCCCCGTCACCTGGTGAGCGGGGCGAAGGGAGCGACCATGCACGTGACCGCCGACCGCGAGGTGTGCGTCGGCGCCGGGATGTGCGCCCTGACCGCGCCCGGCGTCTTCGACCAGGACGACGACGGGCTCGTGACCGTCCTGACCTCCGACATCGGGGAGGACGACCGGGACGCCGTGCGCGAGGCCGGCATGCTGTGCCCGTCCGGGGCCCTTCGGGTCACGGAGTAGTCCGGTCGGCAACCCGAGGTTGGAGCCGGGGCCGTACGCGACATGCCCGCACGGGACATCGCGTACGGCCCCGTCGGCCCCGGTCGCCGTTCACGTAGGGGCCGCCGATTCCTTGATCAGCTCCCAGGCGTCCACGGCGAAGTCGAGGGTCATGCCGTGCCGCTCGTACAGCGCCGGTGCGCCACTGCTGTTGTCGGTGTCGACGCCGAGGCCGATGCGGTGGCGGCCGAGCGCCGCGTAGTGACCGAAGGCGTGGCGCAGGAGATGGCCGCCGAGGCCGTTCCCGCGGGCTTTCGGCAGTACGCCGAGGGAACTTATCCAGGCCATCGAGGGGCGGGCGTTGTGGGTGCGCAGCGCCGCGACGTCGCCGAGGCCGCGCAGGTGGGCGATCCATACCAGCGACCAGTCGGCGTGCTCGGCGTCGATGTCGTCCAGCCACTGTTCGTACGTCCGCGGCTGAAAGTCGAAATGGTCGGCGAAGGACTCCTGGAGCAGTGCGTGGGCGCGCCGGCGGTCGGGCTCGGTCCGGCAGGGGCGCAGCGTCACACCGGGCGGCGGCGCCGGGAGCCGGTCGGTGGCGGCCGACAGGGGGCGGTGCAGCACGTGGTAGCGGCGCACCGTACGCCAGCCTCGTGCGCGCAGCGCGTGCAGGTCCATGGTCGGTGCGGCGTTGAGGTGGAGGTGTACCACCGCGCGGGAGGCTCCGTTGGCGGCTGCCCGCTCCGCGGCCCGCGCCTCCATCAGGTCGTACAGGTACAGGGCGCCGAGCAGCCGGCCGGGCAGGGTGTAGTGGTCCACGTCGATCCGCTCGCCGCCCGAGTCGTCCCAGAGCAGGCCGTACGCGATCAGTCGGCCGCCGTCGAACAGCAGCCAGGAGTCGTTCTCCAGGTCCGCCTCGGGGTGCTTCAGCTCCGCCTGCACCTCGGTCAGGTCAAACTTTGGCGATCAGCACGTATAGCGGCAGAGATCCGGAGACGAGGGACCCATCACGCCTGATGGAAGGGACAACGCTGCAAGGTCCACCACGGGGTGTACAAGGGCCACACACAGTGGTCCGGTCACGCCGAGGACGCGGTAGGCGCCGAGCGACCCGGTGCGACGCTGCGGCGCGGCTCTGCCGGCGGGTGGATGAGCGCGGGTCGGACTGGTGTGACTGGTGCTTGAACGACCTCCCCGCGAACGTGGTGGAGATCGATCACACGTGCGGCCCCGCGCGATAGGAGGGACCGGCACGGACGGGAACGTTCAGGTGTTGTGCCGACTCGCGGCTCAGCGTCCGTTGGCCTCTCACGCCGGTGTCCTGACAGCAGGGGCTCTGACATGCGCTTACGTCGGGGCGTGTGGCGCAGCGGTTGCGAGGTCTCTGGAACACGAACTGCAAAGATGCAGGACACTTTTGCGTGAGTCGGCACCACCCACTGAACAGCTGCGCCCCCGCTCCGGCTGCGTGCCGGGGCGGGGGCGCTCTTTGCGTCACACCTGGCCTCAGCAGCCAGCCGCAAAGCTGATCGTGAGCACGTCAGAGCGGGGCAACATAGTGCGGGATTGCCGGTTAGCCAAACCGGCGATCCCGCGCATCATTGATAGTCCACCGCCACGACCTACCCGTACGTCGAGAGGCACCACCCGGCCAAGACAGGTGTGACAATGGCGAAGGCATCGGCCAAGGTACGCCGAGTATTTCCCGGAGTGTGGTTGGGGCCACGGCATCGTCGCGGTTGCGTCGGCCCAGGCCGTCTCCGCTGCTTCCAGCGCGGCCGACCTCGCGGCCTCACTTCCGCGGGACGCTTATCTCGAAGGCGCCCAGCACGCGGAGAGCGTCGATCGGTGCGCTTTCGACGGGAAAGTCGCGAGCCAGGCCTGCCTGCCTCAACCGGTCCATCTCCGCGTCCTCGATGCGGCCGAAGCCGGGGACGAACGCCGTCTTGCCCGGATCGAAGTTGTAGTAGTCGCTGCACCTGACCGTCCAGCGGGTGACCGTGACAAGCAGACTGGTCGGATCCTCAGGGATCTCCTGAGCCGTCACTGTGACACTCGAACTGACCGTGAACCCGCCTAGCGCAAAGAAGAGTTCGTTGTTCGCCGGGGCGACCACTGTGTCCCGCCACGTCATCTCTGCCGTGCCGCCCGGCGCGAGCACACCGGACCCAGCACGCCGCTGGGCGCCCTGGGCAAATCTCGCTCCGTGAGCGTCTCGCACATGCCGCACCCAAAACGCTTCCCGCGTGAACACTTCCTCAGGCACCATCAGCCGCTCTCCATGTCCCCGGTACCAATGTTCGAGATGGGCAGCGGCCTGGACGTAGCCGAGTTTCCTGCTGGCCTCGATGAGCCGTTCGACCTTGGCCCTGACGCTGTCGATGCTGTCGAGGCCCGCGTCCGCGGCAGCGCCGCTTGCCGGACCAGCGGACACGGTCTGCGACAGCGGGGCACTCAACCACCGCTCGCCGTCCCGCTGGTCCCGGTCACCGCCCCGCCGCACGATCATCCGTGCGAGCAGGAGCCGAGTCACAGCCTGGTTCCCCGTTCTCACCTGAAGGTCCTCTACCTCCTGCCTGCGCGGGCCGGAGCCGAACGTGACCGGTGCTCCGCGCAGACCGGGCCGGGCGACCGCTGTCATGGTGGCCCAGAGGGCCGACGGAGCTACGCCGGCTCCCGAGAGCGGTGGGCGCGACACCAGTTGACCCGGTACGCACCGGACGGGACCCCTGTGCTCCGGAACCTGCCGACCCGGCACCGGTTTCCACTCCCGTCGCGGTGCGTCGTGGCGTTGCTCCCTCGTACTCATCGTCCTATTCCACCCCCTCGTCGGGTCTGCGAACGGCCCCTGGTGGACCGGCGGAATCGACTGCGAGACTGGACAAACGAGGTGATGCACCATGGATGTTCACACCACGCGATGGCTCCGTTCGGCACTCCCCAGTATGCGACGGGGCAGGCCAGCGGCCTTGCAGCGGGCGCCTTCGCGAGCGACCGCATTGGCTGCCCGCCGCCTGTCCGTCACGGTCCTGGAGGGGCAGCGCTCCGTCGGCAACCACGCGATGCGCCGCGCACTGGACGGGGACCGGGACGCTGCCAGGGCACGCCAGGCATATGTCCGTGCGACGGTCGATTCCGTCCTGCGGCGTCAGTTCACGCCGGACCCCGAACAGGAACTGCGGCGCCTGCTTGAGGACAGCTTGAAGAAGGGCGTCAGCTACGACAGCAAGGACGGTTTCACCATAGGCGGCATTCCCCTGAAGAGATTCGAACAGGGGTGGCAGGTGGCCCGCAAGCTGGCAAAGCGCGATGTGGCTGGCGCTGTGGAGGTGTTGAAGCCACGCGACCCGTTGGACCGGGAACGCCTCCTCCGGGACATACTCGCCCTTCAGCAGCAGTTCGAGCTGCTCGTCCCGCAGGAGGCGCGCGAGCGGGAAGAAGAACGGGAGCTGGAGCGTAGGGAAGTGGTCGCCGAGACGACTCGGCAGCTGAGGCTGCCGACCGGAACACCAGAGGGGAGCCGCCAAAAGCCGTTCACGTTGCCCGACACCGGATTGCACCCCGAGCGGTTGCGGCTCGGTGGTATCACCGTCCATGTCCTGGACAGGTTTCCGTTGGCGAGCGCCGTGCTCCAGCCATCGCATCGTGCGCAGTTGGACGTTCTGGCACGGCAAGCCACGGCCGACCCCAGCGCCCGCGTGGAGATCGTCGGTCATACCGACACCTCCGGGCCCGAGGCATTCAACCTGAACCTGGCTGAGCGCCGGGCGCGGGCAGCACGCGACCACCTCGTGCAGCACGGCGTGAGCGGCGCGATCATCTCGGTGACCGGCCGCGGCGAAGCCGAACCGCGGGTGACGGAACGCACCGAGGACGACCAGGCGCAGAACCGCCGTGCGGAGATCGTCTTCATCGGAAGTGTCCAAGAGCGGCATCCGTAGCCCCTCCGGTTGCCGCTCTCTCCCTGCCCGGCCCGACAGGCGATCTGTTCACCCGGTGCCGCCTTCACCCTGAGATCACCGGGACGTCTATCAAGTAGAAGCCCGACCGCACGGTCTGGACCGCCTCCACGACGGGCCGCCCCTCCTCGTCGGTCTCGAAGCCGGTCGTCGGCGCCTCCCCCGCGGATACCTCTGGCACGCGGTACTTCTGCTTGACGCGGGGCGGCGGATACCCGGCCCGGACCTCCGCGAGCCGCTTGCCGCTGAGCCGGGTGATGCTGGTGGTTCGCTGGAGCCTGGTAATCAGGGACGGCGCCTCGTCGATGACAACGATCCCCTCCTCCGCGCCGTCCTTCACTAGGACGAAGCGGTAGTTTACGTCTTCCAGCTCCGGCGGGACGACCAGTTGCGCCGCCCCTCCTCCCGTCGGGCGGACGGCGAGTTTGACCCGCAGATATGCCTCGGCCATGGTCGGCTCCCTCCTGTGCGTCGGCCACCGGTGCCTGCTCGTCCCCCTGACGGAGACAGTGACAGGGGCCAAGTGAGCGCACGACTACTGGATGTTCACGAATACGGCGATGTGAGCGGTCCCCGCCGCGCACGGTTCCAGCGCCTTTCCGATGACGGCGCCGACCCTCGGGGAGATGGCTTTGCAGGCATGCCCGGCGGTGGCGGACGTCGTCAGCAGATCGCCCACGGCGATGGGGGAGCTCGAGGCGTCCACGTGGCAGTGCGCGAACGCTCCCAGTGTCACCACGAACACGTCGCCCCCGTCCGGGACGGCGGTCGGATCGTCGGGCTCGGTGCGCCCGTCGGGCTCCCCTGGTGCGGGCGTGGCCTCCTGACAAACGATACCGATCACCAGTGGGTCGTCCTCGGTGTCGGACAGCGTCACCTGCGGGATGGGGATCAGGTTGTTGTCCCCGTGGAACCTGACCGTGCCGGCCGGGTGCAGTTTGACCACGTCGCCGGTGTGCAGGACTCCCCCACTGGCGTTCACGAACGTGTCGGTGACGTAACCGATCTTGTTGCCGGAGAACCGCGTGGTGCCGTTGAGGACCGTGGTGTCTACGCCTCCAGGCGATGCACCGACCTTCAGGCCCACCATGCCGTCCAAGAACGGCCAAATAAGCACAGCTATCTTGCCGCTCGTGCCTATGACGCTGCCACTGGTTCCGCCGAGCACGGTCAACGTGATCTTCTTCTGCGGCGGTGACCCCAGCATCGTGTTCGAGTCCCCTGCCGAAGCCGTCCCGAACTGCACGCTGCCCGCGCCCACCGAGAGTCCTCCCGTCACATCGCCCCCGCTCAGCGGCAACGCACCGACCTGCGCCGCTGTCGTGGCGTGCGGATTGTCCGTACGGGCGGAGTGGCTCTCGCCGATCGTGATCTGGTTGGCGGCGTCGTTCGGAGTGATCGTCACGGCGTCGCGCCCGGCCAGGGATACGTCGCCGCCCGGGTTGTGTACCCCGTTCACGCTCGTGGGCGCGCCGACCTGCGCGGCGGTCGTGCCGTGCGGGTTGTCGGTGCGGGCGACGTGCTGATCCAGCGCGGCACCATCGGCAGCGACATCGCGGCCGTCCACTTCTCCGGCCGTCTCGATGTCGCCCGAGACATTGAGGTTTCCTTGGAGGTCGGCCCGGTCCGCCGCGCCGAGGCGCAGCCGGGCCCACTCTGAGCTGGCCACTTCGGGGGCGCTCAGGGCCAGGCTACGGACCTCCAGGTCGCCAGCCACGACGCCCGCGTCGCGGCGGCGGTATGCCCCGGATCCGTCGTCAATGCCGTTGATCCGTCCGTCGGCGCCGACGTCCACGCGTCCCAGTACGAGAGTGGTGCTGGGGTCGTCCGGGTCGTCGGGCGTGACGTCCACGAGCGGTACCTCGCTCCACCGGGTGTTGCCGGTGACGCCCGTCTCGCTGGTGGGGTCCGTCTGTTGTTCGTCGTAGGCGATGGTGACGTAGACGGTCTTGCCGCTGTAACTGGACAGATCCGTTGTCTGCGTGTTGACGGTCAGCACTATTTCCCGGCCCTGGACGTCAACGGCCGCACCCTGGCCGACGGTGGCCCGGGAGGCGCCGGTGGCGAAGCTCAACTGCAGACCCGTGGCGATGCCCCAGGTGTGCTGGAGCCGCAGGTGCCGTCGGCGCATCCGCAGGTGGTACTCCTGCTCGGCGGTGAAGTCGCCCGCCCGCATGAACTGGTGGTCGAAATAGTGGAGCCGCTTGATGTCGTCCGCCATGGTGTCCCTTCCTTGCCTCATGCGGGGTTGAGCAGCGTGTCCATGCCGATGGTCGAGTGAACGGCGATACGGAAGCCCGGGGTCTCCGCGTCCAGCGTGTAATACGTGTGGGCCGGCTTTTCCGCGTCGATCAGCGTGGTAACCACCTGGCGGTGCCGGGCCATCGCGGCCGGGTCCGACGTCGGCAGCCGGATCAGCACGCGAAAGAAGTGCGGTGCTCCCCCGGAGAGCACAGTGTCGACGCCGACCGTGGAGTGTGTGCCGAGCTGGAAGGAGGTGTCCAGTTCATCGACGGTGACGCCCAACCGGGTGTAAGTGCGGACGTACTCCTCCAGCCCCTGACGGGTCCCTCGCAGGCGGTAAAGCGGCACCGCGCGAGCGATGAAGTCCCGCTGCCGCAACTCATCGAGGTCCGCACGGGGGGCTAGCGCCACCCATCCTGCAAGCCAGTCCAAGAACTCGGCGGGCGCCCGCTCGGCTTCCGGCAGGTTCGGTCCTGGGTCGAAGTAGCGCTCGACACCGCGCCGTCGTACCTCGCCGCTGACGGGGTCGACTATGCCGTCGAGGATCTCTTCGATCCCCGGCGCCCGCTCATCCCCCAGGCCGGTGAACATCTGCTCGAAACCGAGCAGGAACCGGCCCAGGAAGTTCGGCGTGTCCGGCTCCACATCCTGTTGGTAGACGGCGGGCAGGTGGCGCATGTAGGTGCTGGCCTGCCCACGGAGCCTGTCCTTGCCGTCCATCCTCGGCCTCCTCGCCGCCCGTCGTCGCCCGGGTACGCCCGCTAGCTCGTTAGCCCGCTACCAAGGCGACCTCGGCATCGACCAGTTCACCGGGTTGGACCCGGACGCCCGTCAGCGGTCCGGAGCCGTCCTCCAGGCGCACCGCGTGGGCCGGGTCGCAGCGCAGCTCGACGGTCAGCCGGTCGGGGCGGCTTCCGAGGGCGACCTCGGCCACCGCGCCCACGGCATCGGGCTTGACGATGCGTCCCGAGGCACCGTCAGGGCCGCCGTGCAGTGGGCTCAGGAACCGCTTGACCGCCGCCTTCACGAACCCCATTCGCTCCGCCCCGGCGGGCAGGGGACGCAGCGCAATGATTACTTCGATCGCCACGAAGACGGTGCCGACCACGATGGAGGTCGGCTCGATCAGCGGCAGCGGCAAGTGGTGAGCGGCCAGGCCGAGTCCGATCGGGTCGCCGGAGGCACTCAGCAGCGGCTCCGCCGCGACCTGGCGGGCCGCGCCCGGCCGGCGGACGCTCAACAGGACGACGTCCGGGACATGGTCGACGTCGGGGATGTTTGTGAGTAACGCGAACACTTCTGCGAGGTGGATGCTCCGGCCGAACGGCCAACCGTTGCCGTCGGCGCCCCCGGTCAGCGGGGCAAGGAAGCCGTCGAGCGCCTCGACGGCTCGTTGGCGCACGTCCTCGGGACGCGTGCCCGATCGCCGGGCGAGCAGTACCTCGGCGCCGACCGGCGCATAGACCGGTCCGGCCACATGCAGGCGGGTGGTCAGCATGCGCCGCGGTTCGAGGTGGTCGAGCACGGTGGTGACCAGAGCCGGGTCCGGCTGGGCGGCATCACGCGGGACGATGATCACGCTGACGTGACCCGCCTGCGGCCGCATCCGCTCCGGCTCGGTGCCGAGGTTGAGGTCCCTCCGGGGTATGCACCGCGTGCGTGCGATGTCCGCCGACGGCTCGGCAGCCAGCAGCTCGTAGTCCGTGCCGGTCACGGCCCGATGGCGGCGGCGCAGACCGACCACAGTCCGCCTGACGTCCTCGATCAAGTCGTCCCCGGACTTCCAGTCGGGGCCGTTGAGCAGCTTGAGGAATACCCGCACGTGCCGGTCCGGGATCTGGTCGGTCCGGTAGATGAGCATGTCGGTCAGCCAGGCGAAGAGCTCGATCAAGGTGATGCCGGGATCGGAGAGGTTGTGGTTGGTCCACTCCGGGTCGTGGGTGATGATTCGGGCCCGGGCCTCGTCGAGCAGGTCGACGAAGGCACGGTCATCGAGGTCAGGGGGACGCAGGGCCATCGTCGCCTCCGGGTTCGCTCACCATCGTGATGTCGTGGTCGCCGCTGTGAACCAGAAGCCGCGCGGGCTCGGCGCCGTCGGGGTCGCTCGCCACCGTGATACGCAGGGTGCGTACGTGATCCACCCCGGGCACGCTCTCGATGAGGGGGTACAGCTCTGAGCGGTGCGGAGTCCGCCCGAACTCCCAGCCACGGCCGCCGGGTCCGCCAGTCAGCGGATGCAGGAACGCGGTGAGCCGGGCGTGGATCGCCCCCTGCGCCTCTGTGGCAAGGTCCGGGGTGGTGGGCACCACCTCGGCAGTCACCGAGATACGCAGCCAGGCCGGGCCCGTCACCTGCGCGTCGATCGTGGGGCTGAGGCGCGCGGCCAGATGGTCGGTCACTCGTGCCAGCAGTGCGAGATCGGGTACCGGTCGGGGGTCCGCGTCGCGGGGTACGACGACCACGGTCACCCGGCCGCCCTGCGCCATGGTCCCGGCCGGGATGCCCTTGGCCCTGGCCACATCGGTGGACGCCTGCAGGGCCAAGTCCTCGTAGTCGCTGATCGCCACCGCACGATCGCCGTGCCGCAAGGTCCGTGGGCCGCGCTCCGCGATCGCCTGCGGCGACTCCGGTGCGGACCCGCCGCGGGCCGGTTCCTCGTTCGTGACGCCTTCCACGCCGGGCACGGCGCTCTTGAGCTGGGAGAGGGCCCCCGCCGGGCGGTTGCCGACAGAGCCACCCCCGGCCCGGTACTCCGCGGCACGGACATTGGCGCGGCCCTGTGGGACCACCAGACCGCGGCGGCCGTCCCCGAACCCGATCTCGCCGGAGCCACGTTCCAGCACGTAGTGCCGGCTGCGCGGGCCCGATTCGTGAAAGTCGGGTACGCGGTGCCAGCGCACCCACACCGTGGCCGGATCGTCGCCGGATCCGGGCTCGGTAGTGACAGCGTCCAGGCCCCCCTCGGCCTCGATGATCGCGCGCTCCTGCGCCGACGGCGGCTCCGTCTCGCGCACCTCGATCCGCTCGCCCGGCAGCACCGGTGTCATCGCGATACGGAAGGTCTGGCCGGGCTCGCCGTTGCCCGAACCCAGCTGTTCCGCCCGGACGGTCCGGGTGTGCGCGGCCCACATGGTGTTGGTCAGCACCCGGTACAGGCGCGGGGTGCTCGGGGAACGACCACGTCCCTTGCGGGCGCGCAGCCAGCAGGCCGTCTCACCGAACTCCGTGGAACTGCGGAAGTCCGCGGGCCCGATGAAGGTGACGAGCCCTCGGCGGGTGAACCCGGACGTCTCGTCGCGCACTCCGAGAGGCGCCCACCGTCGCCCGTTCCAGTACTCCCACACCACGACCGGTGGTTCGGACGCGTCGTGGCCGACGACACCCTCGGGGCTGCCGTAGCGGGTCTCGGCGACTCCGAAGTACAGAGTGACGGTGCGGGGGGCGAACCCGGCGTCGGTGCCCGGCCGCCGGAAGCCGAGGTAGAGGGTGGCCTCGCTGTCGACCGTCGGCGTGAACGGGATGAACGTCGCGGTCCCGGTTACGGCCTCGGTGAGGTCGTCGTTGTCGGTCAGCAATTGCTGGGGCTGTTCGTAGGGGGAGACATAGTCGTAGCGCACCAGGAGCGGGCCGATCGACGGTGGCCGGAAGGTCGCCGGGGCGAGCCGGTAGGCGAGCGCCCCGTTCACGGTGTCGGTCACCGTGCTTCCCTCAGTGCCGGTCGTCGGCGTGTACGCGGCCGGGAGGCCGTAGTTGCCCGCCGCCAGGCGGGCCCGCACCGCCACCTGCGGCCGTCCCTGAACGTCCCGCCGCGCCACGTCGGCCGGGACGCGCCAAGTGACCTGGCCGCTCCGTGTGAAGGCCCAGGTAGAGTCGGTGAACCCGGAGATGGGCGGCCCGTCCCCGCGGACCACCGGCAGGACTTCGCCGGCCACGTATCGCTCCGTGTCGTCGGCGACCAGCACTAGGAGGTCGTTGCGTCCCTTCCGCACAGCGGCGTCGACGGTGAAGCGGCCCGAGAAGTCGGCGGTCACCACCTCGTCCGTGGCGGCGTTGTGCACCAGCACCCGGCCCCCCTCGACCGCTGCCCGGCCGGACACCGTCACCCTCGGTCGGCTCGTCGGCGCCAGCGCCGGGTCGAGGGCCAGGTCGGCCGCGGTGATGCCTGCGGTGGCGCGGAAGGCGAACGCCCAACGCGGCTCACCGGCCGGCCCGTCGTCGGTCCGGGCGGTGATGAGGAAGGCATGCGATCCCGCCGTCAGGTGCGGGTGCCTCGTCGTCCAGGTCGGTCCCTGCCCGGGGTCCGCGGTCGCCTGCCTGCCGGTGTGCCGCTCCGCCACCTCGACCACGGCACCAGTCGGCCGCTCGCCCGTCAATACCAGCGTGTCGGTGTCGAACGGCGTTACGTACGGCTCCAGCAAACGCTCACCCGGCAACGGAGTGGTCCGGCCGAGCTCCGCCCACTCCTGTCCGTTCCAGTACTCCCACGCGAGGACCAAGTCCGCCGAGGCCTTGACGGGAGGGAGCGGCCACCTCGGCTCAGGGCGCGCCGGATTGGCGACGGGAAGGTCGAGGGTGACCCATGCGCCGGGCATCGCGAACGCCTCCTCGCCGACCAGGAGCAGCTCGGCCCCGAAGGTCGGGCTCTGCCCGAACGGGAGGAACCGATCGGCAGGGTCGACCGGGACTCTGTTCGCGAACACGGCATCGGGGTGCAGACCGCGCCGGGCTATGGCGGCCGATGCCCGAATCGCGCTGATCCTCGGCAGCGGCCACCGGTAGGAGAACGCCGTCGCCAGCAGGACGGGCGGTCGGAAGCCGGACGCGGCGCCGTATCCGCCGGAGCCGATGCGCACCCGCAGCCACCGATGGGCCAGCCCGTTGACGGTTGTCGCCCGCCAGGCCGCGGGGCAGGTGAAGCTCACCGTGCCGTCCCGGGTGAACGCCTGTGTCGGGTCGGCGAACCTGAAGGGCGGGGTTCCCGGCGGCGGGGCGGACGGGCCGGAGCGGCCGAGCTCGGCCCAGTGCCCGCCGTCCCAGTACTCCCAGAGGAGAACGAGGTTGGCGGTGGGCCGCGCTGGCCGGGCGGTGTCCACGACCACGCCGAGCCGGACGTGAGCACCCGGCTTGCCGAACGCCGGGTCGCAGGCCAGGTAGCAGGTGGACCGCGGCACGGTCCGGCCGAACGGGTACAACGGCCGGTCCAACGCGAGCGGGATGTCCTCGGCGAACACGGCGTCCGGCGGCAGACCGTCCTGCGCGAGATCGGTGCGGGCGGCCGACGGATCGACGTCAATCAGCTCGGCGTGCGGCAGTGGTGTTGTCAGCGACGCGCGCAGCCAATGGCCCGTCGCACCGGCGACGGGGGTCGCGGGGATGCCGGGGACGTCGGGCAGGGTCACCTCCCAGGCGCCGTCGACGGGTTTTGGTGTGACGGTCGCCGGCAGGTCTTGCCAGTCGGTGCCGTCCCACCGTGAGAAGGCGAGGGCCGACAGCCACGACTGCGTTCCGTCCGCAGGGTAGACCCGCAGGGTGAGTGTCTTCAGCGCCTCGGCGCTCAGGTGGCGGTCTCCCATCAGCAGGCGGTGCCCGATCGGCTGGTTCCCCTCAAAGACCGCGAACGGCTCTCCTCCTCCAGCGGTCGCCGTTCGGGTCCGGTCGGCCGTCCGGTCGCATGCGGGCTCGCGGATCCGGACAGCGGTCAGCCGGGAGCGGGTGACGACCAGGTCACGCTCGGTCTGGAACAGCACCGGCGTGGACTCCCCCTCGGCGAGTGTGGCACCGACCGCAGTGAGCGCGGGCACCAGGGCGTCGTCGGTGCTGCCTGCGGCGAGGCGGAAAGTCAGCGGGACACGAGCGACCTGGGGCGGCAGCGGGCTGAGCCCCAGCAGATCGAGGAAGGCGAGGAAGTTCTTCTCGGGAATCCGGTTGACGCGCTGCACCAGCAGTTCCGTCAGGTGCGCGGATATCCGCACCAAGACGGAGCCGACGTCGGGCACCGGCACGACGGCGATCCTTCCGAGCCCGCCGGTCCGGGCGATCCGCTGCGCCGTGAGAGCGTCGACGAGCGTGTTCCGGGTGGCCAGGACCTCACCGGTAACGGGGTCGACGACGTCCTCGGCGAGCACCCGGCCAGTGAGCAGTGTGGCACTGGGCATGACCCGCTGCCAGTCCGAGTAGCGCTGCAGCAGCCGTTCGGTCTGGGCGACCAGGTCGGCGAACGACCGTGCGTCGATGAGTGGGGGCGTCTGCACTACGCGACTCCCTTCTCCGAATAGAAGGGATACACGAGGTTGAAGGCCATGTTCGTCGAGCGGACGCGATACCGGACGTGGATCAGCAGCAGCGCGGGTGTGGCGGGATCGGTTTCTGCGTGTACGTCGACGACCTCGATTCGCGGCTCCCACCGTACGAGTGCGTCCCGCACGGCGGCGGCCGCCTGGCCCAACGCTGTGCTGGCGGTGGCGCCGAGGACCATGTCATGGATTCCGCACCCGAAGTCGGGGTGCATCACGCGCTCGCCCTTCGCGGTGCTGAGGATGAGCCACACCGCATCCTTGATGCACTGGTCGTCCGCAGCGCGGGTGACCGTGCCGTCCGATTCGACGTTGACCGGGAATCCCCAGCCCGCGCCGACGAATTCGGCTCGCATCTCGGTTCTCTCCTCTCCGCCGATGTCATGGGGTGTTCTGGTCGGCTGGGACGACGCGATCAGCCGATGAGCACAGTGCCGACGGCGGTCACGGTGCCGACCGGCAGGTCCTCCGGGTCGTTGCAGGTGGCGGCGGTGTCTCCGTTCCGGGCCGCCGGCTTGCCGTTGATGTGCACCGTCGCGCTGCCGGTCCGTACGGTGCCCCGGTTGGCGGGAGAGTTCTGGAACGCTGTCCCGGGTGGTGCCGGCATGTGCGGCGGGTCGGCGTCCGCGGTGCTGCCCACGGTCGCCGCGGGGCGTCCGCCTATGTTCACGTCATCGCTGAGCCCACCGGTGAGTGGGCCGCTGAACGGGTGCGGCAGCGGTGTCGGGACCGGACCGCCGGGTCCGGGCACCAGGACGATGTGAGTGTCGGCGGCGACGATACGGTCGTCCTGCCTGGCGGCCGGCTCCCCCATGTGAACCCACTCCCTCAGTTGATGTCGATGACCGTGCCCTTGACGGTCGTCCGGCCGTCGGCGGCGAGCCGCATGTCGCCGCTGGACTCAATCTGCACATCGGCGGTGGTGGCCGAGATCCGGACGTTTTGTCCGCCGATGACGACGTCGCCATTCGCGGATTCGAGCACGATGTCGCCGTCCGCGATGACGGTGACGGTGTTGCGCACGGTGTCGATGACGACCGAGTTCTTGGCGCTGGAGTCGATGATCTCGATCTTCCCGCCGCTGCCGGAGTCGTCCAGCCGCACGAGGTGCCCGGTCCGGGATTTCCAGACGCGCCGCGCGACCTTGCCGGCGCCATCCAGCACCCCGGTCTCCGGCAAGGCGTCCTTACCGTTCCACAGCGCGCCGAGCACATAGGGGAAGCGGACGTCTCCCTGGTCGAACCCGACGAGCACCTCGTCGTCGATCTCCGGCAGGAGCAGGAGCCCCCGTCCGCTGCCCGCCATCGGGGACGCGATTCTGGCCCACCAACTCTCCTCGTCGTCGCTGAGCCAGGGGAAGCGGACCTTCACCCGGCCCAGCCCTTCGCGGTCGTCGTTGTTGGTCACGATGCCGACCACGAGGCCGTACACGCGGCCGGTGGGGGCGGCCTGCCCCGTGAACAGGTCCAGAAGGTTGTCGCTCATCCCACCGCATTCCTCTTCACCGAGAACGTCGTCCGGTAGCCTCCGCGGTCGATCGTGTGTGTCGACCGCGTGAGGTAGTAGAGGCCGCTGAACTGCGGCCCCAGCCCGCACAGTTCCACCGTCCGCCCTGCCCTCAGGCCGGGCAGGCCGATCGACGACCCGGTGCCGGTCACAAACCGGAGGGCCCGCTCCTCATAGAGCGCACGGGCCAGTTGATCGGCTTCCTCCTGGGAGGCCACCGGCACGTCGGTGCGCGTCTCCTCCCTGCGTCGACCGAAGGCGCGCGCCGCGACATCCGCGCCGGTCCGCGAACCTCCCATGGCCGCGGCCCCCGCCCCGCTCTCGCCGCTGATCCGCTTCTTCGTCGCCGGGTCGTATCCACGGACCACGACCTTGCCGACCTGGTCGAGCGTGTTCATCGTCGGGGTGAACCCCCTGAGATTCTGGCCCCACACGAGCGTGTGGCTGCGGCTCTCGTCGTTCCCGGCCCGGCGCAAGACAAGCACCCTGCCCCGGACCGTGAGTTCGAAGTGGATCGCTCGCGCACGCTCGGTCAGGAAAGCAAGGTCGGTCTGGTTGAACTGCAGGATGTAGGGGTGCTTCGTTCCCGTATCGGCCACGTCCGCGGTCAGTCCCAGGTCGGTGGCGATCTGCTCGGCGATCTCGGAGTCCGTGACGTCGAGGAAGGTACGGGTCCGTGGGCTGCCTCGGAGCCAGTGCAGCCGGGTGTGGCCCTCGACGCGGACCGTCGCCGTACCGGTCTCGGGGAAGACCGGACTGATGCTCGTGATCTCACCGTCGAACATGGGCTGCAGGTCCCGCACATAACCGAGTTCGATGGACACTGCGTTCCCCTCCTGGAACAATTCCGCCTTCCGCGTGTGCGTCCACGGCAGTTCCGGGGCAGGGTTGGCCAGCGTCAGGCCGAAGTGATCCAGTGTGTCCGGCTCGTTGGTCACCGACACGTCCATGATGTTCCGGGAGATGTCGGCGGCGAGCCGGATGCCGTTCACGGCGATCCTGAACGCGGGAGCGAAGTAGTCTCCGAGCATGGCGCACCTTCAAGCTTCGGCCGACGGCGGGCGGTAGAGGTGGTCACGGGTAAGGCTACGGAGGCCGGGACGGTGGCAGGGGCGGAACGGCCAGGACCCGGCCCGGCTCCAGGCTTCGCGGATTGTCGATGCGGTTGGCCCGGGCGATCGGCCGCCAGAGTGCCGGGTCCCCGTACTGGTCGGCGGCGATACCGCTGAGTGTGTCGCCCAGCCGCACGGTGACGGTCTTCGCTTGATCGGCCGACTGGGTGGGATTGCGCCGAACCTCGACCGAGACTTCGATGAACTCCTTCAGCAAAATGTTCAGCGTGGACCGCACAGGTGTCCCGTCGGACAGGAACAGCGTGAACCGTCCGCCGACTCTCTCGATCAGGCAGCGCAGGCTGACGTCCCCCCAGCTGAAGGTGCAGATCGGCGGGGCGTGTGTTTCGGGGTCCACCTCGAGCAGCCGGTAGATCCGATCGGTGTGCTCACGAACGTCGGTCTGCTGTTCGTAGGTGTCGAAGAACAGCTCCATCCCCAACGTGGCCGTGTTCCCGCACACGAACTGCAGGACGGGGGCGCCCAGGCCAGGAACGGGGATCTCGGCGATCTGGTTGCTGCGGTCCAGGGTGTATTGCGTCGGGTTGAAGAGCACCGGGACCGGTTGCCCGCCGTCGGGAGTGATGCGTGCCTTCTCCAGAGCCATCCTCGTCAGTACCCCCTTCGCTCGCGTTCGCCGGCTAGCCGCCGAACGAGCAGGCCGTACACCGCGTCGGCGAGAGCGGCGGTGTCCACGCCGCTTACCGGCTGCGCCGTCGTGTCCGGCCCGGCGGCCGGGTCACCCGTCGCCGCTGAGGCCGCTGGGTGTCCGCCGGGAGCCGCGGCATCGGGCTGTCGGGCCAGGACGAGCGGTGGCATGGGCCCAGCACCGACCGATTGCTGGAGCAATCCGTCATCCGCCGCACCGGCAGCCGGTCGTGGCGGCCGCCCGTGCGGAGCCGACCGCTGCGGCTCGGCGGCCCACAGAAGCAGGAGCCGAGCGGCTCGGTGGACGGGCGTCGCCGCCGTCCGGCCCGAACCGGGCCCAGTCGGGTCACTTGACGCGGTGCCGCGTGGCCGGGCCGTCAATGCCGCGAATAGGTGGAGTACCGCTCCGAACTTGGGCTCGGCAGGGGTACGCGCGCGTGCTTCAAGAACCGGACGGCTCCACGCCGGGGTCGCCTCGGATCGCCTGACGCAAGGCTCGGCGTACGCCACGTCGGGGTGCGGCACCGTCGTCCGCGAGACGGGCACCCGCATCACGGTGGCGCGCCGGGGCATCGGCGCCGGGAACGAATCTGGAACTGCCCTGGTCGGCCCGGACCACTCCGCTTCGGCAGCCGCCCGTCCCTTTGTCCCGCACCCCGAACGCCCCGCCGGGAGTGCCAACACACCGAACGAGCAGTCAGGGGGTGGCTGCGGCGCGAACCACGGTCCCGGGTGTCGCATGACCGCGGTGGGCAGAGCGCGTTGGTCATCGGAGGCACGAGGCGCGCCGATGTCCTCGCGGACGACACGATCGGCCGTCGTAGCAGGCCGGGGCCACAGGCCGGGCGCGGGAGTGCCCTGCACGCGGGCCGGGCCAAATCGAGCCGTGCTGACACTGGGCCGGTGGGCTCGGAGCACACAGGGCCACACCGGATCCGCCCCCGGCCCAGCAGCAGGGGGCAAGCTCGCCCGGCCTACGGCCGCGCGGACGACGCCCTCCTCGGGCCCGCCGATTCGGGGCGGTCGTTCCCGAAGCGGTGCGTCGGCCGGGAGCGGAGCGCCCCGGGTAGCGCCGGCCAGAGGCCGACCTTCCCGGAACGCGCCCACTCGAGGTGGTGGACCGAGCGAGTGCGCGGCCGGGAGTTCGGTCGACCGGTACACGAGCCCGGGACGCTGAGGCTGCCGGGGCGAAAGACCCGCGGTGCGCGCCCGTGGTTCGTGGGGCCAGGCCGCGTGCCCGCGCACGTACCTCCAGAGAGGGCGGCGCCGAGACACGGTGAGGAGGGATGAGGTTCGCCCCGCGGCCTCACGGGGTGCGAACCACCGTCCGGAGCGCGGCATTCCCCCGTATCGGCGCAAGATGTCCCGCGCCAGCGGCCATGCTCTGTGCGGGGGTGGCACGGGATAACGTGCGGGGCGTTTCACGACGGACCGTCGTCGGCGCTCGGGGAGGTGCCGTCCGCTACCGGCCCCGGACGTGACATTCGTATTCCTCGGTGAACCAGTTCGACCGTCTCCACCGCCACCGTGTTCGTCTCCGCTCGCAGCTCCGGTCCGGTCCACCGGACGGGGCAGGCCTCACGGAAGTCCCACCACATGACCGGCTGCCGAGCGGAGTCAAGCAGATGAACGGTCCCGTTCCTCCGCTCGACCACTCCCGTACAGACGTCCTGGTGCCAGGCCCACAAGCTGTCGACATCCGTGATCCCGTGTCTGAGGACCAGGTTCGACGGATACCGCGTCGGTCCAGCCAGTCGGTGCTCGTACTCGTTCACCCCGCCCTCCCGGTAGGGCTCGACGACCGTTTCCACCTGGAGTCCTGTCACCTCGCTGAATCCGCCGACCACCAATCCCTCGATCTCCACCAGGAAGTCGAAGGCGGGGTAGGGGTCCGGCCGGAGGCCCAGCCGACCGGACGCCGCCACAAAGGCGTTGGGGCCGAACGTGGTCATGCGTAACCGCTCCCCCGGGTCTGTCCGCCGCCCGGTTCCTCGGTGAGCCGCAGGTGGATCCGGCTGATCTCAGCGACCCAGCGGTGCCGCTCCCGATGGTCCAGCGACATGATCTGGTCGTAGGGCCAGTGAAAGTGATATGCGATGAAGGCCACCTCCTCATGGAGTTGCTCCGAGGGGTGGCCGGTCATTCCCCCGCTCCCGTCAGCTCCACCACGAACTCCGTCTCGCACTGCGGGCAGGTCACTGTGATCCCTGCGCGGCCCGTGTCGTTGATGCGCTGGTAGAAGTCCTGAAGGAATGCCAGGTCCGCCGCGAACAGGCCCTCCATCACCTTGGGGTTGAGGTGTGACAGGGAGCCGAGCTTGGTGATGACACGGGAGAGCAGGATGAGCACGAGGTAGCCCGGGTTGCCCTGTACCCGGGGGTCCTTCATCGGAGCGATCTCGTCGAACGCGGTGGCGAGGCGCATGACTCCCTCGCGGTGCAGGGCGCCGTCCGCGTCGACGTAGCCACGGGGCAGTGTGAAGGGGAACTCGGTGTCCGGAATCATGCCCTCACGATCCCCTCGTGGACGATCTCCAGGGTTTCGACCGCGACCTCGTTGCCGGTCGCGTTGAAGGTCGGTCCGCTCCAACGGCTGGGCCATCCCGCGTGGAAGTTCCAGCGCAGCTTCTCGGCTCCCGTGTCGTCAAGGAGCACGATGGAGCCGTTCTTGCGTTCGACCTTTCCCTCCATGGCCTTCAGCCGCCAGTCCCACAACTCCGTGTCGTCGGTCATGCCCCACTTCAGCGTGACGTTGGTGTACTTCACCAGTCCGTGCAGGCGGCGCATGGTCGGCGGATCGGTCCCCTCGCGGTAGTCGATGGGGTCCTGGCTGGTGTCCAGGCCGCTGCACTCCCTGAACCCGCCCCGCACGATCCCGTCGATCTCGACGAGGAAGTTGTGGGAGCCATAGGGGTCCCTGCGATCTCCTACCGGCATGGTCAGAACCTCCTTCCGATCGACCGACCCGTCCGGTCGGCCGGGCTCGACAGCATGGTGACGGTCGCCGGGCCGTCACCATGCACGATGCGCAGGACGATGAATTCGCCGGGCGCGGTCGGCGCGAGACCGATCCGGGTCACGATCATCCCGACCGCTCTCGTGTCGTAGGTGTTGGTCTCGGCGTCGCACTGAACGAAGAACCCGTCGGTGTCCGTCCGCCCGGCGAGCGCCCCCAGACGTGCGAGGCCGCTGAGGTAGGCGGTCAGCTCGCGGCCGATGCGCGCCCACAGCTGCGGTCCGTTGGGCTCGAACGCGGTCACCGTGAGGTGGTGTTCGATCCATCTGGCCACGGCGAGGAACAAACGCCGCACATTCACGTACGTCCACCGGGGGTCCTGTGACAGTGTGCGGGCGCCCAAGGCCCGGATGCCACGCCCGGGCAAGGCACGGAGGCAGTTGACACCTGCGGGGTTCAACGTGGTCTGCCGCAGTTCGGTGATGTTCTCGGCGAGGTCGACCACATGCCGCAGTTCCCGATTGGCCGGTGCCCGATGGACGCCACCGTGCGCGTCCGTTTGCGCGTAGAGCCCGGCGATGTGCCCGCAGGGCGGGACGAAGAGCCCCGTCTGCTTGACCGTCTCCGGGGTGCGCACCCAGGGGTAGTAGAGCGCGCCGTCGGGCGATTCCTGTTCCGCCCGCTGCGCGAGCGCGCCGTCGTCGTCGTCCTGCGGTCGCGGGTCGAGGATCGCGAACCGGTCACCGAGGCGTTCACAGTGCCGCAGGACCGCCGTCTGCATGCGGCGGGTGGCAGCCGGGTCGGGCGGCAGCGCGCCCCCTTCCCGCGAGCGCATGATGTCCGGGGCGCAGATGAGGTCGACCGTGTCCGTCGCCGCCAGCGCCTCAAGTCCCGCCTCCATACCTACCTCGGTACTCTCGGAGTCGCCGAGCCGCACGACGTAGCAGAGTTCTCCGTCGTTCTCGAAGAAGCCCCGTACGGCGTCTGCCAGGTAGCCGTCGGCTCGCGCCACTCCGAAACCGGACTCGAACTGGGGCCAGAGCGTCAGCGGGCACGGCGTGCCGATGGGACCCGTTCTGGTGTGGCCGAGGAAGGCGGGCACACCGGTGCGCGGGCCCGGCTCCGGGGCGGGGAAGACATCCTCGCGATAGACGCCGGGGGCCCGGTACCCGCCGGCCCTCGTCTCCGCCGTCATCCGCCGGGTCCGGCGAACTGGCTGATGCGGAAGACGACGAACTCGGCGGGCTTGACGACGGCCACCCCGACCTCGGTCACCACCTGGCCCCGGTCCCGTACGTCGGGCGGGTTGGTGTCCGCGTCACACTTGACGAAGAACGCCTCCTGCGGGGTGGCCCCGAGGAGAGCGCCATCGCGCCAGACACTGGTGAGGAAGGCCGTCACGTTGCGCGTGATCTTGGCCCAGAGGCCGGGCTCGTTCGGTTCGAAGACCACCCACTGTGTCCCCTCGTCGATCGACTCCCGGAGGAAGAGGAACAGTCGCCGCACGTTGATGTACCGCCACTCGGCGTCCTCCTTCCCGGCCAGGGTGTGCGCGCCCCAGAGCGTGATGTTCCCGTCGAATCTGCGGATGACGTTGATGTCCTCCGGGTTCAGTCCGGCCTGCTGCTCCCTGCTGATCCGCAGTTCGACGTCCAGCGCGCCACGAATCACCTCGTTGGCGGGCGCCTTGTGAACGCCCCGGGTGCTGTCGACGCGTGCGTAGATCCCGGCGATGTGACCGGACGGCGGAACTACCAGGTTCCTGCCGGTGACCGGGTCGAAGACCTCGATCCAGGGGAAGTAGATGGCGCCGTAGCTGCTGTCGTCGGTTCCGCCCTGGATGGCGGCCTTGGTGAGCGCCCTCGTCCGGCGCCCGTCGAGGATCGCGAACCGGTCCTGCGTGAAGGTGTTCTCGCAGTGTGCGAGGACCGCTTTCTGGACTGCGTCCGAGACCGCACCGGGTACCGCCACCAGAGCGATCTCGTCGATCGGCTGCAACTGGTCCAAGGCCGCGATGAGAGCTGCGTCGGTCTCCGCGTCAGTGGATCCCTCGATCACCCGCACGACCCAGCAGCGGCTGCCTCCGTTGTCGAGGAATCCGTAGACCGCGTGGGCGAGGGTCGAATTACCCTCCTGGAGGTCACCGAACGCGGTTCGGAACTCCTCCCATCCGGTGACGAGTGTCGCGGTGTTCTTACGGACGACCTTGTAGAAGTCGCTCGGTTCGATGCTGCCGTCGTGCTTCTTCCCCGACCTGCCGGGGATGAGCGGCATGGTGACGTCCTCCGCGACGACTCCGATGAAGCCCGCGGTGCTGGTTCCGACCCCAGCAACGGGTTTGGCACCGGACTCCACTTCTTCCACGTAGACGCCTGGGGCGAGGTACTGCGCCATGCTCGGCCTTCCTGAGTCGGGCTGATGGTCGCTCACTTCGAGACGGCGGTATGCGCGTCGGCCGGGTCGCGTCCGATACCGGTTGTGCCGCTGTGTCCGAGCTGTCGTCAGGCCTGTGCGACTGCGACCGTGGTGATCCGCTCGGTGACCAGAGGTACGCTGGCTGGCTCGGCCACAGGCACCGCGAGGGTGACGGCGTAGCCGACGGCCGCCTTGGGCCTGCCGCCCAGCGCCTGCCAGAACTCGCCCGTGCTCTGCAGCAGGCTCGGCTGGAGCGCCGTGGTCGGCAGCGGCAGTTCCTGACCCACCAAGCCTCCCTGTAGCAGCTCTTCAGGGAGCGTCGGGTACCGCAGCAGGATCCTGATGACCCGGCCGAGCAGCAGGTGCTCGTTCTGTGTGTCGCCTGCCCAGGCGGTGACGAGGTACGAGCAGTCGATGCGTGCCGGGGGACGGCGCGTGATGGCCGCGGTGCCAGCGCCCCGTTCGACCTTCCAGTCATTGACGCGCAGGGACTGGTTCTCCCGGACGTCGTACAGAAACAAATTAGTACAGGGCAGGCTCGGGGCGAACGTGCCATCCGGGGGATCGAAACTGACCGTGCCTATCGACAGGTCACGCTTCAGCAGGGCGCCGAGAGTCTTGTCGAGGTCATGGATCACGGCAGGTCCGCCTCCTCATCACCGCGTGGCCCCGTCACCTCTTCGGCGAGACGATCGGCCTCGATCTCGTGGGCGGCCCCCGGCGACCCGACCGTGAGCGGCCCATCGGGCGGGGCACCCGACTGCTGTACGACATGGGCGAGTTCGTGCGCGAGTAGCCGACGCCCGGACGACCCTGCCGGGTCGTACGCACCGTCCCGGAAGAAGATGTCCGGGCCAGTGGTGAAGGCGCGTGCGCTCAACGCGGTGTTCAGGGCGTGGGCGGTCGCCCCGGTATGGATGCGCACACCCGAAAAGTCCGCTCCGAACGCCGTCTCCATGCGAGTGCGGACGCCCTCCCCGAGAGCCGCTCCGCCGCCCCGGACCGACGCGATGGTGCGTTCCACCGCCGGGTCCGCTGGCTCTTCCCTGACCGGGGCGAAGATCCGCTGGAGGTACTGGTTACCCAGAGTACGCTGCAGCGCCGGCAGTACTCCGCGCAGAATCGACCGCGCAGTCCCGCCCGCCCGATACCCGAGCTGCCCCGCTGGAGGGTGCCGCACGGCTGCTGGCTCTGGCCCTCGCACGGCGATGCCGCTGCTCCGTCCCACCGGCCCGCGCCGGGCCCAGGCACGCGCCGCGGCTGTCCGCTCACCCTCCCTCATGACGCACCTCCTGAACCACACCATCCGGGGCCCGCACAGATTCCGCTCCGTACGCGGCGAAGGCGTCCTCGGTGGCGACCCGTCCCAGCTTCCGGTACTCCAGGCGGACGGCACGTAGCAGATGGGCCATGGTCACCGATGTCCCCTCACTGGCGGCGTTGAGCGCCGCCGCCACGGCGACGTTACGGATACTGCCGCCCGACAACTCGAAGCGGCGTGCGAAGAAACCGAGGTCGAGGTCGGGGGCGCAGGGCGCGCCCGGTGGCCAGATGGCCTCCCAGATCCGCCGCCGATCGGACCAGGAAGGGAACGGGAACTCCACGGCGAACTGCATCCGCCGCGAGAACGCCTCATCCATGTTCTTGCGGAGGTTGGTCGCAAGAATCACCAATCCGTTGTGCCTCTCCAGTTCCTGGAGCAGGTGGCTCACCTCGACGTTGGCATAGCGGTCGTGGGCATCTCGCACGTCGCTACGTCGGCCGAAGAGCGCGTCCGCCTCGTCGAAGAAGAGGATCAGGCTGCCCGCCTCGGCGTCGGCGAAGATCCGGGCCAGGTGCTTCTCTGTCTCACCGATGTACTTGCTGACGACCGTGGACAAGTCGATCACGTACAGGTCGAGTCCCAGCTCCGCGGAGAGCACCTCGGCCGCCATGGTCTTCCCGGTCCCCGAGGGCCCGGAGAAGAGCACGTTGAGCCCGGCGCCTCGGGAGAACCTGCGGTCGAAGCCCCACTCCTCGTAGACGAGGTACCGGTATCGCGCCGCGTCGCGGACATCCTCGAGCTGCCGCAGCGGCCCAGCGGGCAGGACGAGGTCCCCCCAGGTGTGCCGGAGATCCACCCGGCGCGCCAGGGCGGAGAGCCCCGTACTGGCATGCTCCCGCGCGGCCTCGCGGAGGTCCGGGCCCGTCACTCGTCCGTCGGCCGGATCGCGCAACAGCGCCGCCCCGCGGGCCGAGGCCACTGCTTCTTCGATCTGCCCGCCACTGAGCCGGAACGTGTTCGCGAGGTCCCGTAGGTCGGCTCCCGCTCCGTCGATCGACATCTGCGGGCGGTCCAGGGCCCGATGCCATAGGCGCAGCCGGTCGGCGAAGCCGGGTGGCCCGAACGGGACATGCACGACAGGCGCGGCGTGCGGAGTCTCCCCGGGCTGCCACGGTTGGCAGCCCGCAACGAAAGTGGGGCCGGGGCAGTGCGCCAGCGTGTTTAGCCATGCCGCGCGCAGTGAGCGCTTCCCGGAGGCCCACAGGTTGTCCACGCCGTCCCAGTACACGGCGGCCCCGCGCAGCATCGCTTCGCGGCCCGCTAAACGCACGGCATCCAAGAAGACCGACATGTCAGCGTTGGCCAACTCATCGACGGACACGACGAGCAGAGGCAGCTCCGCCTCGGCGCACATCACCTCAGCCGCCTTGAGTTTGGCCGTCCCCGGGGGACCGCGGAAGTGGAAGATCAGGCTTTCGGAGCCGGTCCGCTGCCGCCCGGCAAGGAGCGCCAGCCGGTGCCGTGACGGGGGCGCGGGCACCAGATCGTCCCAGCGGGACTCGGGAACGAGCCACCTCGCGTACGTCGACAGGCGAGGGTCGATCTCCTCACTGCCGAGCAGGTGGTTGACGATGCCCTCGTCGACGGCGAGGTACCGGGCCAGTAGCGGAGAGCCGATCTGAGCGGGGTCGTCGATGAAATCGAGCAACCCATGGGCAATCAGCGGGGAGCCGGCCGTGAACCGCCGACGAGAGACCAGCTTGTCCCTCGGTGAGGCGCACAGAAGGTTGAGGACCAGGTCCACGCTGGGACGGCGTTTGGTGACGTCGTCCTGGAGATAGGCGTAGAGCCGTTCGTAACGGAGGTCCAGTTCCGGGGCGAGGCAGACGAGCAGGGCGTCCGTATCAAAGTCCGAAAGTCCGAACTTCGCGACAACCGTCATCAGACGCAGGTCGACCCCCAGCCGCACACTCTCCTCGGCACGCCCTGCCACGGTCCTCGCCAGTTCGGCCACCGTGTCAATGAGGCACGGGCTCGGCCCGGTGCGCTCGGCGGGGAGGAAATCCGGGGCGATGGGATGCCGACCGCCCAGGATGCGGTCTACCTCCTCGTCCGGGATATAGAGGCCCTGGAATTCGTCCGGCGGCCTCCGCTGCGCCGATCGCAGCCGGGTCACGGCGGCGTAGATCAGCCGGTCGATCCTGTGGAGCGCATCGAGGAGATGCTCCTCGTTGCTCGCGTACCCGGCTATCGCCGGGGTGCCTGCCTCTGCCATAGACCGCCCCTCACGGGCTCGGCGTCAAGGCGCCTGTGGCTGTCTCTGCCCCCCGGATCTTCCTCCCCCACTCGGGAAGCAGCTACCGTCGGACTTGCCCCTTGATTGTGGGGAGTTTACGACTACGGTCAATGACCGTCTAGGTTCACGAACGTCTTCCTTTTTAGGATATGTGCTTTCACCGCCCGCAGTGCTTACGCCCCACGCCCTAGATACGTCGGGCTGCACCGGCTCGGTCAACAATTGGGCGTATGTCTCGGAGGCTTCGGTTCATGGACAGAGAGTAGCGACTGCTTGGGTTCTCTGCACAGGGACGGCATCCAGCCGAACCTTGTCCTGCCGTGCCGGTGTCACGCCAAAGCTTTCTCCTCAAGTGTTGCAGTCCACCACGTACCATCCGCAACGTCCGAACCCTGCTGCTAGGGCACCCCAGAGGGAACTCCATTCGCGGTACAGACACATCCACGGGGAGCCCGTCGCTCTCGGAATCAAGGTCAGCAGGCACTCACCGCAGGCGTCGATGCCCGGCCGCACTTCCGCCCCTGCGACCGCGCCTCAACAACGCCGCCCCGTACGGGAAGCGGGGCACCCTTTTCTGTATCGGTTCGGCCCGTTAGCAGAGAGGCTGCAGTGCGGAAGATCATCCGCGTCGAGTTTCTGGCGCGGGCGGATCACAACCTCCACGTCTTCGCCGACCGGGCTGCGGATGCGGAGTCCGACCTGATCTCCGAACCGCTTAAAACCGAGCTACGAACAGGTGACCTGGATCATGTGCCCCGGCCCGCACCGATCTCACCCGAAGGCCAGAACTTCGTTTTCTACTTCGGCAGCAACGCGTTGAAAGATTACTGGATATCCCTCACCTGGGTGAACGCGGCCTGAGAGCGGCCCAGGACGGGCTCACAGCGGCAGGCCGAGCTGGCACTGCACCACGGGGCGCAGAGCGTCGGCGGCCGACTGGATCTCTGTCGGCTCGACGTGCAAATTCTGCATCAGGTCGTGCCGGACACGGACGGCATGGAGCACCGTGCCGAAGTCAGCGCCGAAGAAGGCGCTCAGCTGCTCCATCCGACCGCCACTCAGAGGAATCACCGTGGGTAGATTTGGCGTTGGTGGATCGACCGGGGGCTGCTCGTCGGCCATGCACTGGCGCAGCCGATTCTCCAATAGGGCCAGGTAGGTCAGGAGCAGAGATTCATGCTCTTGGGCACTACGCAAGCGCTCCAAGACCTCCCGAAGATCGGGCGATGGCACGGAAGGTCGCGCTGCCGCGATTCGCTCCTGCAGTCTGTGGATGAAGTTGGCAGGCCACTCGCCCATCTCCACGGGCCGGACGACGATATTTCCGGCCGAGTCGGCCGGTGGGCCATGGAAGGACGGATCGGCAACATCCACCAGTGCGGAAACTAATGCACGGCGACTGGTGACGAAAGAATGCGGCAGGGGATTGCCGCGGCCGGTGTCATAAACGACGACGGCTGCCTTGGACAAAGCCATGTCGATGGCCATCGGGGTCATCGCGGAGTCACGGGTGCGGATGTCGTCGATACCCAGCGGCAACAGCCCGCTGCTGCGCGGGACGGACGGAAAAACGAAGTCGCGGTAGAGCGCCAGCAGGGGACGGGAGGCAACAAACAGGGCGAGCTGCGGGGCGATCGAGGGACGGCGCAGCTCCGCCGTGGCCGCATCGGTGCGAACCTGCAGCTGAGGGGCGATCTCTTGCTCCCACATGGTGCGTAACTCGGTGAAGAACGCGTTCAACACAGTGGCGCGATCCGCCTTCGGATCAGGGTCGAGCACGATCGCTTTGATCCCGCGCCGCTGAAATCTGGCGGCCTCGACGTTGGGGTCTGCAGGCAGGATAGCCCACGCCGGGCGGGTCATACGGCCCAGACGTTCGCACAGCAGGGTGAGGATCTCGCGTAGATCGGCGTCGTCGAGGCTGTAGCCGAAGAGAACGGGCTCCCGAGTGAGCAGCCACCAGGACAAGCAAGTTGCCAGCAAGGGGTGACGACGAAGAAAGCCGTCATAATCGTCTTCCGTGATCACGAGTTGGTCCGGGTGGCGCAAATCACCATGGAACCTCAGAAGATGGGTCACTTCGGGGCTGCGTTGCAGCGACAGCTGAGATTCGCCCAGCAAAGGCTCGCACGGTCGGCGTTGCTCCTCGTAGGCGCGTTCCAACAGGAAATCAATATTTGTAGTGACCACGATGTCGAACGGCAGCTGCGCAAAGGCTTGATGAACCGTGCCAGGGACGATTTCGTGCACGAACAGCAACTCGGACAGTCGCTCGACAAGCTGCGGACGGCCATAGGTGTCCGCATACGCACTCAACGCATCGAGCGGCCCAACACCTGTCGGCCCGAGCAGGTCTCTGGAGAGTTGCTGCCCCAGGGATTGCCAGCCAGGAGGGCTGCGTAAGTCCTCGGTGGTTGCCGCGGCGCTGATGCCCGCCCCGATGATCGGCAGCCAGCGCCCAGCCGTCAGCGCCCGCCGCAGCCCGCCCGGTAGGCGGTCAACATAGCGCATGTCCGCCTGCTTGTGAACAAAAGCCATAGCGCCCCCTTGCGACATCGCACCCATACGGCGCCGTACGTCCTTGGAACGCGCCCATCCAGGCTCCGTCACCGCGAGCATGGACGTCAACGCGCCAATCTGCGTATTCAACAGCAATCGGGGCCCTCGCCACCTGGCGACACGAACAGTGGACCGCTCGCGCAAGCTGGTGCGCACGGAGGTGCGGTGCGGTCGCATCCCGGGCATGCCAGCGAGGGCGAGCGGCGTCCGACACCGACAGAACAGCGGAGGTCGGCCACTGTAGGACCAGTGGAGGCCAGTCCGTGCGGACCTCGCGCATTTCGACTTGTGTACGCATGCGGAGGGCTGGAGGGCCGCGCCCCTGGGCAGGGCCAGCAGGACACCGTGGGCGGCTCGCGTCCCGGGCTCCAACCGCGTCGCCCGACAGTTCCTCGTTTCCGTTGATGACGTTCAACACGAGCCATCTTAGCGGCCCCGCGAAGGGCAGTATCGGCGCCGCCCACCCCACCTCCTCGCCCCGTTCTCGTATCGCTGCGGCCAGGTGACATATAGCGCTGCGTGACGCTGGAGTGGGCTGAGAGACGGCCGCCCGAACCTACGCCGCTCCTGTCGTCTAAGACGTCATTTCATTTGGAGTCGTCGATGGCAGATGAGGGTTGAGGCGATGGCGGTGAAGGCGAGGAAGTGTTCGGGCTTGCGTTCGTAGCGGCGG